>JBBAEY010000020.1:0-28577 GCA_041655755.1 Tissierellaceae bacterium | reverse complement strand
AAAAGAGTTTTTGTCAGCATTTCTCAGAAATTCATCATAAACCTTTTCAATACCTGTTTGCCCTCGATTCTCCGCCTTGTTTACATAGCCTATTGTATGGGATAGGAGATTGTCATCAAAGTACCTCTCTACCATATCTACGACAAATACATCTCTTTCCTCTATGATGTCGCCTTCCTTCACAGGTATGTAGTTTAACTTCCTGTCCTTGGAGACAATTGCCATCTTAACTAAATTTCCATTGGTGAGGGGGAGCAAGTTTCTATCAAATATGGTCCCCCTATTGGGGCTTAGGACAATCTCTGTACTTCTTTGTTTTAGTCCTTCTAATTTTAAGATTTCACCCTCGTATACCTGTACATAGTATAGCCTTGCAACTAGGGATAGAAATAGTAGCATGCTTAAAAATCTTAGTTTTCCAAGTCTTGACCTAATAATATTCCTCTCATATCTTGGCATAAAAAAACCTCCCCTCTTATTATTGCCCTATTAGGGGAGATTATAATTTATTTTTCCAGTATTGAATTAATCTTTGCTACTAGTATATCTATGGCAACCTTGTTGTATCCACCTTCAGGAATCACAATATCTGCGTATCTCTTTGTCTGTTCAATGAATTGCAAATGTGCTGGCCTAACGGTTTCCATATACTGAAGTATAATGGAATCCAGGGTCCGTCCCCTCTCCTTTATATCCCTGAGTATCCTTCTGATTACCCTAACATCAGAATCTGTATCTACAAATATCTTTATATCCAGCAGGTCCCTGATTTCTTCCTCTGACAATACCAATATACCTTCTAGGATAATGATGTCCTTGGGGTCTACTATTTCTGTTTCCTTTTTCCTATTGTGCCTTTCAAAGTCGTATATGGGTTTTTCAACTGACTTGTTCTTTAGTAAATCCTTGAGATGCTTTATTAGCAGCTCATTGTCAAAGGCCAGGGGATGGTCATAATTTGTCTTTACCCTTTCTTCAAAAGTTAGGTCCGATTGATCCTTGTAATAAGAGTCCTGCTCTATGACGACAATTTTCTTTTCTGGAATCAATTTTGATATTTCATTTGATACAGTGGATTTCCCAGAGCCTGTCCCCCCTGTAATCCCAATTAATAAAGGTCTTTTCATGGCCTAATCCTCCCGCTCTTTTCTTATCATATCCATACTGCTTACTGGCTTTTCCATCAATATCTTGACGATTTGCTGGGGGTGGGGTGCTACATCTATCTCCTCCCCTTCTTCATTCCACATTTTTTCAATTAACTGGGTGAAGTGTTCCTTATTGGGGCCGAATACTTCTATCTTTTCCCCTAGAAACATCCTATTCCTCTGCTCGACAGTTGCTATATTGCTATCCTTGTCAAAATCCAATATAAGGCCTACAAAATCAAAGCCCCTTATATAAGACGATGTGGTGTATACTTGAGCTTCCTCCGTTGGCTTTCCAAAATAAAATCCTGTAGTGAAATCCCTATGACTGACTTTTTTAATCTCATCTAGATATTTTTCATCAAATACATAATTTTCGGGGTCCTTGTAATATTGGTCTATGGCCATCCTATATGACCTGATAACTGTGGCCACATAGTAGGATGACTTTACCCTGCCCTCGATTTTAAAGCTTTTTATACCAGTCTTAATAAGCTCTGGTATGTGTTCTATCATACACAGGTCCTTGGAGTTCATCAAAAATGTTCCACCTTCATCTTCAAAGATGGGAAAGTATTGGCCTGGCCTCTTTTCTTCTACAAGGGCATATTTATATCTGCAGGGCTGTGCACAGTCTCCCAGGTTTGCATCTCTTCCAGTCATATAATTGCTTATCAAGCACCTACCTGAGTATGAAATGCACATGGCTCCATGGACAAAGGTTTCTATCTCCATATCGGCAGGGAGCTTGCTTCTAAGGTCCTCTAGCTCTGCAAAGGATAATTCCCTGGCCGGCACAATCCTCCTGACTCCGAGCTGGTACCAAAACATCATGGTCTCATAATTTGTAACTGATGCCTGGGTACTTATGTGGATGTCCAGGTCAGGCACTGTGCGGCTGACCACAGCAAACATACCAGGGTCGGCTACTATGACTGCATCTGCCTTTATTTCATATAGCTGCTTTACATAGTCTTCTAGGCCCTCCATATCCCTGTCATGGGGAATTATGTTTAGGGTTATATATACTCTTTTCCCCCTCTCATGGGCGTAGTTAATTCCCTCTTCTATTTCCTCTATACTAAAGTTTTTAGATGCCTTTCTAAGTCCAAAGCCTTCTCCACCTAAATATACAGCATCTGCTCCGTAGTTTATTGCCATTTTCAGCTTTTCCAAGTCTCCTGCCGGTGCCAATAATTCAATTTTATCCAAGTTACTATTCCTCCCTATATGTTAAAGCCACTCCATCCCCCAGTGGTAAGGTAGAAGATGTGTAGCCCTCTATTTCATTAATATATTTTAAAAATTCCCTGAGTCTCCTGACTATGGTCTTTTTCCTTCTGACTACGAGTTTATCAGTTGCGACCATACCTTTATATAGTACATTATCAGATACAATAATTCCACCTATATTTAAATGTTTTATACACTTTTTGAAAAAATCCATGTACTGACCCTTTGCTGCGTCGAGAAATATAAAGTCGTATTTTTCATTTAGGCTGTTTAGGACTTCTTCTGCTTCCCCTTCTATTACTCTAATCTTCTTCCTGTGTCTTGTACCTAGTATGTTTTCAATGGCCTTGTCCACCATATCTCCCCGACGTTCAATAGTAGTTATTTTACAGTCATCTCCTGTTGACTCTGCCATTATCAGTGCTGAATATCCTATGGCAGTACCTACTTCCAGTATGTTTTTAGGCTTGTTCATTTTCAAAAGCAATTTAAGAAACTGTGCTACCTCGGGCTCTACAATGGGAATGTGGAACTCCAGTGCATAGTCCTCTAATTCTTTTAAATATCCTTGCTTGTCTGGCAGCAGGGCCCTAATATATTCTTCTATATATTCTTCGTTAATTTGACTCATTTAATCATTCCTCTATTTCTTGGGCTTTGCCCTTAGGTGATCTTCGTAGGTTACTGAAAATGTATGTGTCCCATCATCGCCAGTCAAGACAAAGAATAGGTAGTCTACATCTTCTGGGTAGAGGGCTGCAATAATAGATGCCTCTCCCGGTGATGCTATGGGTGCTGGGGGCAGGCCTGTATGAATATAGGTGTTGAAAGGAGATTGGATACTAGTATCCTCATTGCTTAAGTTTTCCTTTCTTTCACCTAGGATGTACTGTACTGTTGCACAGGATTGCAGTGCCATTCCCTTCTTTAGCCTATTGTGAAAAACCGCAGACATCAGGGGTCTTTCCTTGTCTAGCTTTCCTTCTCTTTCTATTATGGAAGCTAGTGTAATTGCCTCATTCAAATCCAAATTTATCTTGTCTAGCTGGTCTTTTATTTCCTTATCATAAATTTTTTCAAACTGGTCTAACATCTTTTCAATAATATCCTCTTCCTTGCTTCCTAAAAATATCTCATAGGTTGAGGGAAACAAAAAACCCTCTAGGCTTTGATCGTCTAATTCTTTTAAAAATCCATATTTATCTTGGAAGTTGCTTTTATGTCCAGCTAATTCAAGAAACCTGTCCTTGTTGACTATGGCTTCTTTTTCTAACTTTTCTGCAACTTGTAGGATTTCATAGCCCTCTGGTATTGTAAACCTAATTGTATTTAGGTCTTTCACTCCCTTGGTTAGTTTGTCAATTATGGTGTTCAAATCCATGTCAGTTGCCAGGGTGTATTGACCGGCCTTTAATTGGCTGTCTAGAGACCTTTTCTTGACCCTATGTTTAAATATCAGGGGATGTTTTATGAGCCCCTGCTCATATAGGATATTTCCTATGTCTGCTGTTGATGTGGCAGGGGGGATTACAAGGTTTATGGTGCTTGGATTTTCTTCGTTCATTGGTCCAAGGGCTGCACTGTAATACTCCTTTGCCTGCTGAAAACCTGTCGCCAATAAAAAAATTATAATAGCAGAAATTAAACTAGTATTCTTCCTCTTTCTTGTGTTTTGAGTCTTTGTCTTCTCCACTTCTTACAACTCCATTCCTCTAAATTAAATATCTTTTTCCTAGTATTCCTTTAAATTCGTGGCCTTTTCATAGACAGAGAGTATAATACTCCCAAATATGGCTACTGAAATCAACTCGCCCCCACCAATACCCAGTACAGTGACTAGGTATGGAATCTTTGTAAAATATGATACCCATATGGATACAATAAAACCATTTAATATTACTGGTGGTAAAAGTCCAGTTACCCTGGTTTTCATCTTCGATGTCATATAGGCGGCCAAAAGGGTTACCAGACTCCCGCCCAAAATGTCTATAAGGCCAAAGCCAGAATAAAAAGACAATAAAAGATTAGATAGTAAACAGCCAATAAAAAGTCCAGGTATGGCTGCCGATTCCACCAAGGGCAATAAAACCAATCCTTCTGCAATTCTAAGCTGTACTGGCCCAAATGTTAAATTGACAAATGGCAGTGGCAAAACTTGTAGTAAAACCAATACTATGTAAATCGCTGCTATGAGACTAGCCTTAGTCAAGTATTTCGTATTCATTTAAATCTCCCTTTCCTGCAAAATATTGAGTAAAATCATAAGTTTAATATAATTGGTAAAATAATGGGCACTATTATTGTACACAAGACACCCGTAATAAATGCAATGACAGATATCTGTGGTCCTGTAGCCTTTGAAATTACAGGCAATGCCGTATCCATAGCTGTAGCACCCGCAGGTGCTATTGCTTCTAGTTTGCCAAGATATTTGGCAACTAGGGGTATGATAATAAGGGCAGATATTTCCCGAAGCACATTTGCCAAGAAGGCCAAGGCACTTAATTCTACATAGCCTTCTGCTAGTAACATGGTCGAGCTCAAAGAATACCAGCCCAGTCCAGCACCAATTACTCCAGCCTCATTAATCTTCATCTTTAGGAGCAGACCTGCTACCATACTCCCCAATATACTTCCAAGGGTAACAGCTAGGGGGACCAATAAGGCCCTAAATCCTACCTTCTTTATGGTTCCAAAAATCCCCTTTTGCTTACCTATATCTATGCCCACGAAAAATAGCAAAATCATCAGTCCAACATCTATTACAACTCCAAGGCTGGATAGGACACTGATTGGAAGGAAAAAGTAACCTATTCCAACCCCGGCCAATACTGCCAACAAAATACTAAGGCTCAATCTCTTCATCCTCCAATACGACATACTTGCTAACAAGCCTAACCCCTAGGATACTAAATCCCATGGTGAAAATTGTAATTATCCCTGCCTTCAGTCCTATAGAAAAAATATTAGATATTATTTCGTCATTAATGCCAATGGTTATGCCCATGATAAATAGTAGAAATAGGAGGGCAAGGGTTTGTATATTGGCTAAGTTTGCCTCAATTTTCCCCTTTATCTTATCCTTATATCCAAATATCCCGCCGATAAATAAAATTCCTAGATACTTAATTAGAGTAATAAGCACATTTACACCCCTTTGATGTCCGTATTCCTAATTATTATATCAAAATCCCTGGTATAAATCTATACCAGGGATTGTTTTAAACTTCCATTATAATTGGAAGTATCATTGGATTTCTCTTTATCTTGCCGTAAAGATGGTTCCTCAAGCTATCTCTGATGTTTGATTTCAAGGTAGCCCAATCCGTAATCTTTTTTCTTTCGCATTCTAAAAGTACATCCTTGACTAAATTCCTAACTTCTTCCATTAGGTCCTCGGATTCCCTTACATAGACGAAGCCCCTGGATATAATGTCAGGACCTGATATTACCTTGCCTTCCCTCTTGCTCATTGTGACAACTATGACTATGAGTCCATCTTCGGATAAGTGTTTTCTGTCCCTTAGTACTATATTTCCAACGTCACCAATGCCTAAACCATCGACCAAAATATTTCCCGCTGGGACGCTTCCAGCTACAGTTGCCTTGTTCTTGGTTAATTCTAGCTGGTCTCCATTTTCCAATATGAATATATCTTCCTTATCCATTCCAAGAGAAGCCGCTATTTCGGCATGTTTTTTCAAATGTCTGTATTCTCCATGAACTGGTATGAAGAATTTTGGCTTTACCAAGGTGTGGATTAGCTTTAATTCCTCTTGACAGGCGTGGCCTGAAACGTGGACATCTGCTAGGGCCTCGAATATGACCTCTGTTCCCCTTTCAACCAAATTGTTAATTACCTTAGATACTGTTTTTTCGTTCCCAGGTATAGGTGTTGCTGAAATTATGACTAGGTCATCTGCCTGCAATTGAATCCTTTTGTGATCAGATGAGGCAATCCTGGAAAGGGCAGACATTGGTTCTCCCTGGCTACCTGTGGTAATAATAGTAATTTCATTGCTGGGATACTTGTTCATGTCGTTGATGTCAATTAGAGTATCTTCCTTTATTCGGATATATCCCAAGTCAAAGGCTACACTGGTGGTATTCAACATGGATCTGCCAGATAGGACTATTTTTCTATTGTTCTCCTCTGAGGCATCGATTATTTGTTGTATCCTGTGGACATTAGAGGCAAAGGTAGCCACTATAATCCTATGTTTATGGCTTTGGAATATATCCCTGAATGTCTTACCTACAGTTCTTTCACTCATGGTGAAGCCGGGTCTTTCTGCATTGGTACTGTCGGCCATAAGTGCCAAGACTCCCTTACTCCCCAATTCACCAAGCCTGATTAGGTCTATTACATCCCCATCTATAGGTGTATAGTCAACTTTAAAGTCCCCTGTATGGACTATAACCCCTGCTGCTGTATATATGGCTAAGGCAGCACTATCGGGTATACTATGGCTTGTTTTAATAAACTCGACCTCCATGGATCCTAGTTTTATCTTGTCACCATATTTGACAGTAGTCATCTTTACATTATTAAGTTTGTGCTCCTTGAATTTATTTTCCAACAAACCCAAGGTTAATTTTGTTCCATATATGGGTAAATCTAATTTTTGCAATATATAGGGAAGTGCCCCTATATGGTCTTCGTGGCCGTGGGTCAATACAACCCCCCTGATTTTATCCCTATTTTTGAATAAATATGTTATGTCTGGAATCACAACATCTATTCCCAACATTTCGTCTTCTGGAAAAGTCATACCGCAATCTATTAAAACAATATCGTCTTTTTGTTCTATAACTGTTATATTTTTTCCAATCTCCCCCATTCCACCAAGGGGTATTATTTTTACTTTACTTGCTTTTCTCACCCTACCAACTCCTTCTCTTTTTCTTATTTTTTCTATAACCTGATGAGATATACGCTAAAAAATAAATCCCTACAGGGATTTATTTTTACAATCACTACAATATCCATAAAATTTAACATTGTGATCTACAATTGTAAATTGCCCTTCTCTCTCTATTTCCCCCTCTAATGCCTCTAAAAGGTCTATTTTTACTTCTGTTACTTTTCCACATTTTAGACATATTAAATGATGGTGGTGGTGGCTATCACTTTCACTGCTTAGTTCAAATCTACTACAGCCGTCGTCAAAATTTAACTTATAAACAATATCCAATTTTTCAAATAATTGTAATGTCCGATAAACAGTCGCTATTCCCAGTTCAGGATATTCCTTCCTGACTATATTATATATTTCATCTATACTTAAGTGGTCATCTTGGTTTTCTATCATGGCCTTAAGTATTGCTCTCCTCTGGGTAGTCAGTTTATATCCATTGTTTTGCAACTTTCCTTTTATAGAATTAAAATTTGTATCCATACCTTCACCCGATTATAATATTAAATTAACAATACTACTATTTCTCCTTCTTGTCAACTATTGATAGTTTTCCTTTTGAATTTCCTCATAGGCTGCTATTGCATCGTCTAGTTCTTCGTCATCGTCAATCCCTGACAAGAGCATCTCTCCATTTTCATCCATTTCCATCCTCAATATATAGGTGGGGCTGTCTATATTATTTGTTGGCAATAGGGCAGCATAATCCTCATCATTCAGCCCAAAAGTCGCTACAATAATAAATTCATGCTCTTCTCCCATCTCATCAATCAAGGTTATTCTCTCTCCCATACTCTACCTCCCTTTCCTATCCAGATATGTTTGCAGTATAAATACCGCTGCCAATTTATCTATTACGGATTTTCTTTTTTCCCTTCTCATGTCCCCTTCTATTAGGGCTCTTTCTGCTGCAACAGTTGTCAGCCTTTCATCTTCATATATTATTTCAAGCTTATATCTCTTGCCTATCCTTTCTCCAAAAACCTTGGTTTTTTCTCCTTGTGGCCCCAGTGTGCCATTCATGTTTATTGGTAGCCCTACAACTATCTTTTTTATATTATATTCCTTTATAATTGCATCTAAAGCCTCAAAATCCTTGGCCTTGCTTTCCCTTTTTATTGTTGTAATTCCCTGTGCGGTTATCTGCAACAAGTCTGACACGGCAACTCCTATGGTTTTATCGCCTATATCTAAACCCATTATTCTTTCCATTCTTTTCTCCTATACTAAATTACTTTTATACAAAATTCTGGACATACTTGAGCACAGTATCCACACAGCACACAGTTATCATTTGGTGTAGCCTTACCATCTATGATTTCTATGCCCTTGTGGGTACATCTTTCTACGCATTTGCCACAAGCTAAACAATAATCAGCAACGATTAGTTTTCTTTTCTTTGTCCCAATTTTGCCCTTAATGTCTTCCGGTATGTATCCCCTTTCCATGAGTGAAACATTGGCATCTACCTCGTTGGTAGACTGCATACCTATGGCAATGGAGTGAATAAAGGGTATGGATTTTACAAAATTAAAGGCTGATTCCACTTCCTTAATCAAGTGACCGCCGCCCAAAGGTTTCATAGCATAGATTCCCTTGCCTTTTTGGTGAATTTCCTCCAAGACCCTCAACATATCGTCTACATTCCCATCTTGAATTCCTATGCCATATTTATTAATTATAGGATGTATAATCTCTATTTCATTCACATCTCTGGCGGCCTCGGCCCCCGATACCCTATGAGTTGATATGCCTATGCTTCTTATTTTCCCCTTTTCTTTTTGCCTTATAAAATACTCTATTGCCTCGAAATGTCCCCTAACTGTATGGATGCTCTCCTGCTCATGTAATAGGAAAATGTCTATATAGTCTGTCCCTAGTTCCTTCAAGGCCAAATCGAGGCTATCTCTTGCCATCTCCTCTGTATAGGCATATGTTTTTGTTGCAATATGAAAGTCTTCCCTCTTTATATTTTTTAAGGCAGTCCGAATATACCCGTAGTTTTCGTAAATCTCAGCAGTGTCAATAAAGTTTATTCCCTTACTATGGGCATATTCTATGAGGTAAGCACCTTCGCTAATACTTAAATTAGCTTGAAATGGCGTCATAGTAAGGGAACCAAAGCAAAGTCTTGAAACTTCAATTCCTGTATTTCCTAGTAATATTTTGTCCAATTATTTCACCTGAATTCAATTAAATTTATGCTAGGCATTGTGATGTAAATAGGATCTGATTAGCTCCTCTAGCAGTTCATCTCTCTCGATTTTGCTGATTACAGATCTGGCATTATTATGGCTTGTTATATAAGTAGGATCACCGGACAATATATAGCCTATGATTTGATTTTCAGGTGCATAGCCCTTTTCCTCAAGAGATGAATATACAGATAAAATAATCTCTTTTACTGATTCGGTCTTTTCTCTTGGTGGTTCAAATTTCATAGTTTCATTAAATTTATTGTTCACACAAACACCTCCTAATATACCTTTATTATACCATATATCCACTAGGTTAATAGTAAATAAATATTAGCAATCGCTAATATTTATTTACTAGTCATACTATTTTATCTGTTCTCTTATAATATTCCCTACCGTTGACAGGGCTTCATCAAGTTTATTTATATCCTTGCCCCCGGCCTGAGCCATGTCTGGCCTTCCGCCGCCGCCACCGCCAGTAGCTTTTGCCAAGTCCTTAACAATATTCCCGGCATGTACGCCTTTCTTTACTAGGTCCTTGGTAACCATTACCACAAAGGAAATCTTATCTCCATCTAAACTGGCTAGGACAACTACTCCTGATCCAAGTTTATCCTTGATTTTATCTCCTAAATTCCTCAGGCCATTCATGTCCAGATTGTCGACCTTGTAGCTGATTAGGGAGATACCCTCTATATCCATTTTCGATGAAATGATTTCGTCTGCCATAGACAAGGCCATCTTGGATTTTAAGAGGTCAATTTGTTTTTCCCTATCCCTTAAGTCTTCCACTAGATTCTTTGCCCTGTCAATTATATTTCCTTTTCCTGCCTTTAGTAAATCTGATATCTCTGACATATTGTTTTCCAAGTTCCTGATATATTCATACACTGATTGGCCAGTAATAGCTTCTATTCTCCTAACTCCTGCTGCAATGCTGGATTCTGAAATGATTTTAAAGAGTCCTATATTTGACGTATTGGACACATGGGTGCCGCCACATAGTTCCTTGGAGTAATCCCCCATCTTGAGAACCCTAACTTGATCCTTGTACTTTTCTTCAAACAGGCCAACTACACCTAGGCTTTGGGCCTCTTCCAAGGAAGTTTCAATGGTCTTTACCTCCATAGCTTCTAATATTTTAATATTTACTATTTCTTCAATCTTATTCAATTCAGCTTCTGTTACCGCCTCAAAATGAGTGAAGTCAAATCTCAATCTATTGGGCATGACAACGGAGCCCGCCTGATTTACATGTTCACCTAATACATCTTTGAGGGCCCTATGAAGCAAATGAGTGGCAGAGTGGTTTCTCCTTATGGAGTTCCTTCTGCTATCATCTATAGATGCAACTACCTTATCGCCGAGCCTGGCACTTCCGTCCAATACCCTGGCAATATGGATTAAATGATCACCCTTGCTGTGTTTTGTGTCTATTACTTCCGCAGTAAATTCCGGGCCTTCTATGATTCCCGTATCACCTACCTGCCCCCCCGATTCCCCGTAAAATGGGGATTCTTTTAAGAGTATATATCCTTCTTCCTCAGCTTTTAATTCATTCAGTTTTTCCTGACTTGTAAAGAGACCAATTATTTCAGTTTCTAGATTATCTCTTTCATATCCTTTGAATATGGTGTCTAAACCCTTGAACAAGTCCTCACTGTTGCCTGCAGTCCAACCACTTTCACCTTCATCTCTAGCCTTTCGAGCTCTTAGCCTCTGTGCTAACATATGGGTGTTGAAACCGTCCTCGTCCACTTCCAAGGATCTTTCTAATAAGATCTCCTTTGTCAGATCCAGTGGAAATCCGTAGGTATCGTACAATTTAAATGCCTTTTCGCCCTCCAATAAGCTATGGCCCTCTGAGAGCATCTCCCCTATATAGCCTTCCAAAATAGAAATACCTTGGTGTATGGTCTCCTGGAATTTATCTTCTTCTGCATTGATAATTTTTTTAATCTTATCTTCCCTCTCCTTGAGCTCATGGTATTCAATTTGCCAGGAGTTAATTACAATATCTGCTACATCCGATAAAAATGCATTTTCAATCCCAAGCAGTTTCCCATGTCTAGCCGCACGGCGTATCAATCTTCTGAGAACATAGCCCCTTCCCTCATTACTTGGCAATACCCCATCTGATACCAGGAAGGTCATGGCCCTTACATGGTCTGTAATTACCCTTATGGAAATATCATCCTCTTCATCTGCACCATAGGTGACTCCAGAAAGTTCCTCTACCTTGTGGAGTATCTCTTTTATGGCCTCAATATCAAATATTGTATTAGCCCCTTCCATAATGGCTGTCAGTCTCTCTAGGCCCATTCCCGTATCTATATTTGGATTTGGCAGAGGGTGATATACGCCTTTTTCGTCCTTGTCAAACTGTGTAAATACTAAATTCCATACTTCTATAAATCTGTCACAATCGCATCCCGGTTGGCAGCTAGGAGATCCGCAGCCATATCCCTCTCCCCGGTCTACATATATCTCAGAACAGGGGCCTGACGGTCCGACTTCCAACTCCCAGAAGTTATCCTCCTTACCTAGTCTTACAATTCTTTCCCTTGGCACTCCAACTTCTTTTTCCCATATGTCATAGGCTTCGTCGTCCTCCAGGTAAACTGTAACCCATAGGTCATTTTCATCGATTTCTAAGTTCTTGGTCAGAAATTCCCAAGCCCAAGCCGTAGCTTCTTTCTTAAAGTAATCCCCAAAGGAAAAGTTTCCGAGCATTTCAAAAAAAGTTGCATGTCTTGCGGTCTTCCCCACATTTTCGATATCCCCAGTACGGATACATTTCTGACATGTAGCCATTCTTTTGTTTGGAGGGGTCAATTCTCCCGTAAAATATTTCTTTAAGGGTGCCATACCTGCCCCAATCAATAGCAGAGATTTATCATTTTGGGGTACAAGCGAAAAACTAGGTGCAGTCAAATGATTCTTTTCCCTAAAGAATTCTAGAAATTCTTTTCTTAACTCATGTAAACCCATCTTTTTCATTATTTACACCTCTCCATAAAAATTTTCTCCAAATATTTTAAAAAAACGTCCCTTGAGGGACGAAATTCCTTCCTATTTATATTTGGATTATAATTTAATATCCTTTGTTTGTCAATACTAGCCCGACTATTTATCATTGGCTGAGGGGGATGAAAACTTCTTCCTGGCGAATTTAAAGAGAATTAAGGACATTGCAACTGCTGGAACTGCCAATATCATCCCTAGGACGCCAAAAATGCCTCCACCGATTATAATGGATATTAGGACTATTAGAGGATGAATCCCTGTAGTGTCTCCTATGACTTTTGGTGCAAGGATATTGTTTTCCGTCCACTGTATAAGTACAAAAACGACTGAAACCCATAGGGCCTTAATGGGACTATCAAGTGAAGCAAAGAATACTGCAGGCAAGAAGCCAAGAAAGGGACCTATATATGGAATAATATCGGCTATACCCGTGATAAAACCAATTACTAGGGCAAAGTCTACCCTTAGTATCAGCAGTATAATAGAGGTTGCTATGCCTACATATCCTGCCATAATAATCCTGCCCCTGACGAATTTCGATAGGGAATCGTCCATCTGCAAAAATAGGCCTTTGCTGTCTTGCCTATATTTTTTTGGTATTGCCTTCATTATCCTTTCCTTGAAATAATCCTTATCTACTAGAAAATAAAAGGTCAAAATTGGTGTAAGGATCAAGGAAATAAGCTTTGAAAATGTCTTTAATATGCCGCCTATAAAAGTCTTTAGTCCGTCCATGACAAGGTGCTCAAGTCCTACGATATTCTCCATAACTACCTGTTGTACACCAGAAAATAGAGGGGGCAGCTCTCCTAGGGTCGAATAGTATTTATTGTAAATCTCGTCTGTAAATTGTGATATCTTTTCCATATAGCTTGGCATATCTGACATGAGCCTCTTGATTTCAAAACCAGACCGGGGAATTACCAGCAGGGCAAAGATAACAAATATGTCCAGGATAGTAAAATAAAGTATGAATACCCCAATATGCCTTCTAATCTTTTTTCTTTCTAAATAGTTGATAACTGGGTTGAAGAGATAGGCTAAAATAGCAGAAAATATTACAGTATAAAAGGTGTCCGATAATATGGTGTATTTATTGAGTAATGAAAAGAAGAGGAAAAGGAAAATAGACCCTAAAATATAGGGCAAAATTTTCTTGTCTCTGACCTTAATCTTTTTCCTGTCAGGAATGAAATTGTTTCCTATGTTGATGAGATAGTATATTATTAATATCAATAGAATAATTCCCAATACCCAAGTGGTTTTCAATAAAAATAAAGGTATCCTGTAATAATCCACTACGCATCTCCCCTTGTCAAATTAAAATCCCTTCTGTATATTATTTTATCACAAAAGGGATTTAAAATTCTATATTATTCTAAAATTTGAATTTCTTCGTGGTGGTCCTCATCAAAATTTATATCCTCCAAACCTTCAATATAAATATTGCTTCTTTTGGAATAGTCTAGTAATGCCGATTTTATTGCCTGTTCTGCCAATACTGAGCAGTGCATTTTAACTGGTGGAAGTCCGTCTAAGGCTTCTGCCACTGCCTTGTTTGTCAGCTGCATTGCCTCCTTGATGGTTTTCCCCATGATTAATTCTGTTGCCATACTAGAAGAGGCAATTGCAGAACCACAGCCAAAGGTCTTAAATTTAACATCCTCTATAACTCCATCGCCAATTTTCAAATACATTCTCATTATATCCCCGCATTTAGGATTACCGACTTCTCCTACTCCGTCTGCATCGAGAATTTCCCCAACATTTCTAGGATTTTGAAAGTGATCCATTACCTTTTCTGAATACATTAGTTCTCCTCCTTAAACTTCTCGTATAGTGGCGACATACTCCTGAGCCTAGCTACAATTTTTACAAGTTTTTCTACTACATAGTCGAGTTCGTCTTCAGTATTAAAATCACCCAGACTTAATCTAAGGGAACCGTGTGCTATTTCATGGGGCAAGCCTATGGCTAATAGTACATGGGATGGATCCAATGAGCCCGACGTACAAGCAGAACCACTAGAACCGGCTACTCCCTCCAGGTCCAAACTTAATAGCAAGGACTCCCCTTCTATAAACTGAAAGCACATATTTACATTGCCAGGCAGCCTTTTTGTGGGATGGCCATTTAATCTTACATGGTCGATATTAGCCCTAATTTTTTCAATTAGGCTGTCTCTCATCTTTATCAATCTATTATTGTGTTCCTCCAAATTTTCATAGGCAAGTTCAATAGCCCTACCCATTCCTACTATAGCAGGAACATTTTCCGTGCCGGCCCTTCTATTTCTTTCCTGGGCCCCACCGGAAATCAAGGGGTCTATCTTAACTCCCTGCCTAATATATAGGGCACCTACTCCTTTTGGACCATAAAACTTATGGGCTGACATGGATAAGAGGTCAATATTCAGCTCATCTACATCTATCCTTATATTGCCCATGGCCTGAACGGCATCTGTATGGAAAAATATTTTATTTTCTTTTGCAATTTCCCCTATTTCTTTAATTGGCTGAATAGTACCTATCTCATTGTTTGCAAACATTATAGATATTAAAATCGTCTTGTCATTTATAGCTTTCTTTAGGTCTTCTAAGTTAATTAGTCCATATTCATCTACATCTAAATATGTAAGTTCAAAACCCTTCTTTTCTAAATATTCACATGTATGTAGTAGGGCATGATGCTCAACCTTAGTAGTAATAATATGATTGCCTTTAGATAAATTACCATAGGCCACGCCTCTTACTACCCAGTTATCAGCTTCTGAGCCCCCGCCTGTAAAGTATATCTCCCTTTTCTCAGCCCCTATAGCATTGGCCACCTTCTCTCTAGCATCTTCAACAGCCCTCCTGGACATGCTGCCCAGAGAATAAACTGAAGACGGATTGCCATATTTTTCGGTGAAGTATGGAAGCATTTCGTCTAAAACTTCTTTCTTTACCTGGGTTGTGGCTGCATTGTCCATATATATATACCTTTTCATTATTTTTCCTCCCTGTTATTCATCTTTTTATCGTCTTCTACCATATCCTCTAATGTGATAGAATCAATTACCTCATCTATACTATCTTTGATCTTTATCCAAACAAGCCTGGTAACACAACTGTCCTCCCTAGAGCATCCAAGCTCATTGTCTACTATACAATCAGATGGAGCCATATTGCCCTCAAGAGATCTCAATATCTGTCCAACAGTAATTTCATTGGGATTCCTAGACAACAAGTATCCTCCCTGGGCACCTCTTACACTGTCTAATAAGCCATCTTTTTTTAGGGTGGAAAATAATTGTTCCAAGTAGTTTTCTGAAAGGCTTTGCTTATCTGCTACTAATTTTAAAGAAATTGGCCCCTCACCATGGTGTAAGGCTAGCTGAAACATCGCCTTAAGTCCATATCTTCCTCTTGTAGATAATTTCATCATTTCACCTCTTTTTAATCCCCAGCACTTCGCTTGGTTATCCTATTTTAGTATATTATACCCTAGTATTTTTGTCAACATTCCTGACTTAAATTTTTTGCGGTAAAAAGACAAAAAAAGAAGAGTCAGACTCTTCTTTTAGTTACTAGGTTCACACTTTAGTTGTGGTGGGAAAAACTCTGGAAAATCAGCACTATCAAAGCTATCACATATATCTGCTGGGCTAAATTCTGAACAGTCTGGTGGCTCTGGGCAATAGCCAAAGGCAGGTATTAGAAGCTGGACTGTGCCAACCACCTTAATTATTATGAATGTTCCCACTGTAAAGTTAAGAACCTTGTCTGTTATTATAGGTGGTGTCAAAACTTCTGATTTTGTTTCTATAACTATCCTAAATTCAAATTCGTCCCTAGCATCTGGTATATATGTTAGAATATCCTTTTCTATTTCTGGTAAAAATCCTTCAGAAGCTACTTTTCCCCTAGAATCCAAGATTTGATATGGAATCTTCAGTGTAAATCTTACTCTCCTAAAATTTGGCGTATCCGTATCAGTTACCACTAATGTATTTGCTACTATAAACCCTGGCTTGAATTTTACTCTTCCAAACCTATCGCACTTCAATTCAGTTTCCACCGATGGAAAACATTTTCTTTGCTGACAGGCTGCGAAAACCTTATCCACTATCAGGCATTCTAAATCAACTCCGCCAAACATGGCCGTTGCTTTTTCATCAATATTCATCTCTCCCATTCTATTCACTCCTTATATAAATTTAAGTGCTAATATTTGATTTTCACTATCATATTATGTATATATGGAGGATTATGCTACCAATTAATTATAGGGGTGTTAGATATGTTTAAATCAAATGTAAATATTGTTATTGATTCAGAAAATCAGGTCTATATCTTTACCTTATCGGAAGCAGGAGACCTATCTTTTCAAATATGGGATTTAAGTTTGTCCAATCTTGAAAAGGGGGAAGTAATTCAGGGTGAGGTATTGAAGTTTTCATCTGTCATTCAAAAAGACGATACTATTCATTTAATGTCCTTGTCACTTGATGGTTATTTGCTCTACCATAAATATAAGGACAGGGAATGGGCTAAGGAAAAAGTCGCACACTTTGACCTAAGGTCCAACTATTATCATCAATTTGAGATGCTATTGGATGGAGATGTAGTGCATTTGTTTTATAATTATTCAAATTTAATCAACTCAAATATCTGGACTATCCAACATATAGTATACAATTCAAGTAAAAGGTATAATGTCATCAGGTATATATCCCCAAAGTTTCCCGATAGCTTTTCACTAGACATCGATAGTCAGGGGATTATACACCTTCTCTACCCTTCAGTTGACAATAGCAATACAAGAATCTACTATAGCTTCTTCAATCCTTTTGCCAAAAGGTGGAGTCCACATCCTAGGCTTGTTTCTAGAGAGAATACAAATTGTCTTTACCCCATTTTATTTATTGATAGTAAAGACAATATACATAGCCTTTGGATTGAAGAGTTTGAAAATCAGGCCACTATTAGCTACCATAAAAGTGATTCCCGTGGAAAAGAGAAATTTGTATGGAGAAAATTAAGCCTGCCTGCTAGATTGAAAAATATTTCATATCCTCTTATCTTTGAAGAGAGTGAAAATTTAATTGTTCAATTGGAGTCAGATAAAACAATTAGCGTTTTATCCTCCGATAATTTTGGCGAGACATGGCTAACATTAAATAAGCTTGAGGTCAAAGGGACCCTAGAAATGGCTAGAATATATGGAAACTTTAGCAAATCGAAAGGTAAGTATAAATTCGCCTTTGTTAGCCTTAGTCCTTCTTCAAAACCAAAGTTTTATTTTGCAAGTTCATATTTTGATAGCCAAGAGGAATCTTCCCAGCTTGAAATTAAGGGGGATAAAGAAAGACCCTGGTATTACAAGATATTTAAGTAAAGCTACCTAAAAATAGGTAGCTTTACTTATATTAAGATACTCTAATGATATTGATAGATGCTCCAACGCCAGTTCTGAGAATCGCTGTTCCCAAAAGGCCAAATAGTTCAAGCCCTATTTGATCTCCTGCGCTGAGATCAGCAATAAGTGCTGTACTATAATTAGTACCGAGAATTGGCATTATGACAGAGCCTGCCAATGGGTTTCCATTTTGAAGAACTCTAGATCCAATTAATACTCCAACTGTTAAGTCTATTTCATATGAAATGAAATACCTCCCAGTTGCTGGGACCGTGAAAAGCGTATTTGCTACGTTAGCTGTAAAGGCATCTAAATTCTGCACATCTCCTAGTGGGATTAAGCTGCCTTCTAGGATAATTGCGAGCTCATCTCCACTGGTATTAGCTGCAAACATAGAGTTATCAGTTACCGTTGGTCCCGGTGGACCCTCTGGTCCCTCTGGACCTGCTGGGCCAGTTGCCCCTGTGGCTCCCGTGGCTCCTGTTGCCCCTACTGGGCCCTCTGGGCCTTCTGGACCTGCTGGGCCAGTTGCCCCTGTGGCTCCCGTTGCCCCTACTGGGCCCTCTGGGCCTTCTGGACCTGCTGGGCCAGTTGCTCCTGTGGCTCCCGTGGCTCCTGTTGCCCCTACTGGGCCCTCTGGGCCTGCTGGGCCAGTTGCTCCTGTGGCTCCCGTGGCTCCTGTTGGTCCTACTGGTCCTGCTGGACCTATTGGACCTGTAGCTCCTGTAGCTCCGATTGGTCCCTGAGCACCCATTGGGCCTTGTTCACCTGATGGGCCCTGAGGGCCTTGAACACCCTGGGGACCTTGTGGACCTACCGGCCCTTGTGGTCCCTCGGGGCCAGGTATACAGCATATCCACCAAGGTAAATTACAATTGGGTGGATATGGAAATGGCTGCCAAGGATTGGGTGGACAACATTCAGCTTGACATGGATAACCATAGCTCCTATTTTCGTATCTATAATTTATATTATTGGCATTGAAATCTCTTGGAATCACATATGCATTCGATCTACTTCCTTTTCCATAGTTCATAAGAAATATACTCCTCTCCTACTATTTTATTTAGAATAGAACCTTATAGCTTGTTCATTCTAATAATATTGTATGTCCCAATATGAAATATGGTTACAGAAAACCTATAAAAATTTGAAATCAGGTAAATTAATCTACCTGATTTCAAATTTTTATAGCCCTAATTTAATTTTTAGTTTTTCCAGCATATCCTTGGTCATAGCATCCAAATCATAGCTTGGATTCCAACCCCATTCTTCCCTAGCCGCTGAATCATCTAAGGAATTTGGCCAAGAATCTGCAATGCCTTGCCTAATCGGATCAACATCATAGGTGAGTTCAAATTCAGGAATAAATTTTCTAATAGATTTACCAATCATTTCTGGATCAAAGCTCATGGCAGTAACATTGAAGGCGTTTCTATGAATCAATCTTGAAGGCTCTGCCTCCATGAGCTGCATTATAGCCTTAAGGGCATCTGGCATATACATCATATCCATTTTTGTACCCTTGTCAATGAAGCTAGAATACCTTTTGTTTTTCAAAGCATCGTAGTATATGTGAACGGCGTAGTCAGTTGTGCCCCCACCTGGTAAGGTCTCATAGGATATCAATCCGGGAAAACGAACACCCCTAGTATCTACACCAAATTTGTTATAGTAATAATCACATAATAGCTCTCCTGCTACTTTTGTTACCCCATACATGGTTGTTGGCCTTTGAATGGTGTCCTGGGGAGTATTGTCAGCTGGCGTCGTTGGCCCAAAGGCAGCTATAGATGAAGGCGTAAATACCATACATCTTTTTTCTCTAGCCAGTTCCAAAATATTATATAGGCCATTCATATTTATATTCCAGCACTGTTCAGGCTGTTTCTCTCCAACAGCTGATAATATAGCCGCTAGATTAACGATTGTATCAATCTTATGCTTTGAGACTATTTCTGCCAAATCATCTGTCTTGGTAATGTCAACTATTTCAAATGGTCCTGATTTAATCAGTTCCTCATGCCCTTCCTTTACTCTTCTGCCACTGGCTATTACATTGCTAGTTCCATAATGATTTCTCAACTCTCTTGTTAGTTCTGAGCCTATTTGGCCCAGAGCCCCAGTTACTAAAATTTTCCTCATGAGTTGCACCCCCAAATTACTTTATTTGATACAATTATATCATATGATAAATGCTTTGAGTATCTAAATAAAATATTATTTAATAATATTTAATAAAAGCAAATACCTATACCCTTAGGTCCTAGATGGGAGCCTATAACTGGTCCTAGCTCGTCTATAGTGATTTCAGCATGTGGGAATTTTTCCCCCAGCATTGTATTCATCTTTTCTGCAAATTCATAGTCTAGTATATGGCATATACCAATTCTTTGGACATCCTTGGGGACCTTATTTATAATTGAAGAAATAGCTTTCTGCTTTCCTCTCATTTTTTCTAAAAGTTTAAGTTCCCCCTCTTCCAATTGGATAACTGGTTTTATATTCAATATATTCCCAACTGTTGCTTGTACAGATGAAAGCCTGCCTCCCCTGCTCAAATACTCCAAGGTATCGGTAGTAAGGAAAATTTTCATTTCTTGCTTTCTTTTCTCTAGGTGTTTAACTATCTCCTCACTTGTTCTCCCCTCTTTGGCCATATTTACTGCATCCTCTACTAAAAACTTCATATTTGCCGCAGCATTTTGTGAATCTATAACAGTTATTCTCTTATCATCTAACATATTTTTAGCTAGAATTGCACTGTTATAGGTTCCACTCAACTTTGCTGATAAGAGAATAACTATTATGTCCTCGTATCCTTCCTTAAAAGCCTGACTAAAGGCATTATAAAACTCACCTGCTGAGGGTTGAGATGTAGTCGGGAATAATTTAGTAGTGCTTAGCTTCTCAAAAAAATCGTTGAACTCTCCGGGAAATGGTTCTTTTCCTGTTTCATCCCCAAACATATAATTTAGTTGAACAACAGTTACATTTTCTTTTTCTGCATATTCTTTTGCTATGTAAGCAGTACTATCAGTAACAACCTTAATTTTTGCCATTATAAAACCTCCTCCTTAATCAGTCTTAATAAACAATAATAAGGTAATTATTTCATATTTCCCTGACTTTTACAACTTAATTATTCTTAAATTTAAAAGAATATGCTAAGTTAATTAGCATATTCTCCGTTTAATACCTTGTTGATAAATAGGTCTACAATGTCACTGTCAAATTGTGTTCCTGAATGCCTCCTCAATTCTTCTATAGCCTCATCTCTGCTGATCGGATTCTTGTAAGAATTTTGGTTTGTCATGCTGTCATAGGCATCGGCAATGGATAAAATTCTAGCCTCCATTGGAATACTTTCGCCCTTTAGTCCCTGAGGGTATCCTTTGCCGTCTATTCTTTCATGATGGCTAAGGATATATTCTGCTAGATGGGAGTATTCATTTATTGCCCTAATTATCTGATATCCCACTTCTGGATGCCTTTTAATTATATACAATTCATTTTTGTTAAGTGACCCTCTTTTATTTAATATATCCTTATCAATATTAATTTTTCCAATATCGTGAAAGAGACCTAGAATAGCAAGGTTCTCAATCCTGTTGACAGAAAGATTGAGGGCAACCCCCATGCCCATACAGAGTTGGCTTACCATCTTGCCATGTTCCTCTTCACGAGGCGACTTTTCAAATAAATTTGAAATAATTAGATCTATTGTCTTTTTCTTCAGCTCATTGCTATGGGCCAGCTTGTCCTTGTACATGTTATCTTCAGCCTTTGCAAATACGGCTGCCATATCCTCATTTAAATTGCTTTTGCTGCAATACCCAAAGGATGCCGATAGTAGGATATTGTTAATATATACCTTGTCCAAATCATTTTTGATGCGATTCACTATTGATTTAGACTCCCCTAGGCTTGTATTTGGCAGTAAAATAGCAAATTCATCTCCTGCAATCCTAGCTACTATGTCATTGGATCTCGAACCCCTCTTTAGTATATCTGCGAAGGCTTTTAATAATTGGTCCCCTACCTTGTGACCAAAGGCGTCATTTGCCAACTTTAGCCCATTGATATCTGCAACAATTAATGAAATTGGAAGCGACCTACTATTGTCAAGTCTTTTCAATTCTTCTTCATAGAACCTTCTATTGTATAGGCCTGTTAATTGATCGTAATAGCTTAAATATAGGATTCTTTCCTCGTTTTGCTTCCTCTCATCAATATTGCGGCTGAGTCCTAGTATTTCAATTTCCTCCTTGTCATTGTACCTAAATCTGACTGAGGTCTCAACCCAAACAATTTCCCTATCTTTTCTATACTGTTGAATTTCAGACAAATCTGAATTATTTTTCCCCATACTCTCTACAAAGACCTTTGAATCATGTACTATCTTATGCCTTATTAATTCCAAAGACTTTGGAACGAGTATATCATCCAGACTAAAATTTAGATATTCTTCTGGGCTGTAACCCAGGAGACCCTTGATTGCCTGACTAACATAGGTAAACTCGTCTCTAGTAACATTATAAACCCATATGACATCTGATACATTTTCTGCTAGTAGCCTATATTTTTCCTCAGATTTGTGGACTTTTAGTTCCATCGACTTTTTTTGTGTTATGTCCCTATTGTTGACTATATGGCCTATGTAACTTCCATCTTGGTCAAATACAGGGCTGCACATATGCTCTATCCAGATAATACTCCCATTTTTATGCCTTATTCGAAACTCCAATGATGAAATGCCCTTGCTACTTAAGGCCTCATGTCTATGGTTTGTCCATATGTCCTTATCCTCATCTAAGACAAGTGAATTAAAAAGTTCCCTATCCCTTAAAAACTCCTCGGCCCTATAGCCAGAGACCTTTTCACAGGCTGGTGTAATATTAATTATCTCACCTAGCTCATTTTCCCAAATTTCCCAATCAAATGCATGTTGCACAAAATTCTTGTATTGTGGCTCAAATTCAATCAATATTCACACCCCATTTCCTCTTATCTTTTGTTTTTCCAATATATTGCTTTAGTTCATTAGTGTAATTATACAATCTTTTACAATAAAAGACAATCTAAATACTGAAATATTCAGATTGTCTGCCTTAGTCTACTTGACTACAATGTTATAAATTTTGCCGGCTACAAATATTTCCTTTACAATTTCTTTACCTTCCAGGTGTCTATTAATGTTTTCATCCAATTTTGCCTTTTCCCTAATAGCATCTTGACCTTCACCTATGGCTATGGTAAGGGTACCCCTAACTCTTCCATTTACTTGAATTGGCATTTCTATAATATCGTCTTTGGTCTTATCCTCATCGTATTTTGGCCAGACAGCATCATGCAAATAACCACCCATGTCCGTGGCCTGCCAGATTTCTTCTGTTATGTGAGGGGCTACTGGATTGAGAAGGATTAAATAGGTTTTTAGATCCTCTTTTTGTATGCTTCCCAAATCATTGAATTCATTTAGCAATGACATTAGGGCAGCTATCCCTGTATTGAATTTTAAAGTCTCGAAGTCCTCCGATACCTTCTTTATGGTCTTGTGGATACTGGTTTCAAGTTCCTTTGTATATCCCTCTCCCTGGACCAAAATATCCTGCAACTTCCATACCCTCTCTAAAAACCTTCTGCTGCCTTTCACCCCATTTTCTGACCAGGGTACAGATTTCTCAAAGTCGCCTATGAACATTTCATAGGTCCTTAGGGTATCTGCTCCATAGTTATGGACTATGTCATCTGGATTAACCACATTTCCCCTGGACTTTGACATCTTTTCATTATTGTCCCCTAGTATCATTCCATGGGAGGTCCTCTTGGCATATGGTTCTGCACCTGGAACTACACCTATGTCGTATAAGAACTTGTGCCAGAATCTCGAATAAAGCAGGTGTAGGGTTGTATGCTCCATACCTCCATTATACCAGTCTACAGGCATCCAGTAGTTTAGCGCCTCCTGGGAAGCTAACTCCATATCATTGTGGGGGTCCGTGTATCTAAGGAAGTACCAGGATGAACCTGCCCACTGGGGCATAGTATCGGTCTCTCTCTCTGCCTTTCCTCCACATTTTGGACAAGTGGTTTCTACCCAGTCCCTTATATTTGCTAGAGGTGATTCCCCTGTATCTGTCGGCTCGTAATTCTCAACATTTGGCAGTATCAATGGCAGTTCAGATTCATCTACTGGTACCCAGCCACATTTTTCACAGTGTACTAGTGGAATTGGCTCTCCCCAGTATCTTTGTCTTGAAAAGACCCAGTCTCTTAGTTTGAAATTGACTCGTCTATCGCCTAGCTTCTCCTCTTCTAGCCACTTTATCATAAATTCTTTTGCCTCTTTTGGCGTCATGCCATCAATAAAGTCAGAATTTACTACTAGGCCGTTTTCAATCTCTGTAAATGCCTCTTCTTCAATGTTTCCTCCACTTATTACCTCAACTATTGGCAGGGCAAATTTCTTAGCGAATTCCCAGTCCCTAGTATCGTGTCCAGGTACGGCCATTATAGCACCTGTTCCATAGGTCATCAGGACATAATCAGATATCCATATAGGTATTTCCTTTCCATTGGCAGGGTTTATAGCCTTCAGGCCCTTTATTTCTACGCCTGTCTTTTCCTTGGAAAGCTCTGTCCTTTCAAAGTCTGACTTTTTGCTTACCTCTTCCTTGTAGGCATTTACCTCTTGCAGATTCTCGATTTCATCCTTATATTTGTCTATGAGGGGATGCTCTGCGGCTATGACCATATAGGTAGAGCCAAACAAGGTATCTGGCCTAGTGGTGAATACCCTCAGTTTATCCTCCTTACCTGCAATTTTAAAGTCTATATCTGCACCTTCTGATTTGCCAATCCAATTAATCTGTTGTGTCCTTACCCTGTCAATATAGTCTACAGTATCTAGGTCCTTAATCAACCTATCTGCGTACTCGGTTATCTTCAGCATCCACTGATTTTTTACCCGTCTGACAACCTCTCCTCCGCATCTTTCGCAGTTGCCTTGAACTACCTCCTCATTGGCCAGACCGATTTTGCACGAGGGGCACCAATTAATGGGCATTTCCTGCTTATAGGCCAGGCCTTTTTCAAACAACTTTAGGAATATCCACTGTGTCCACTTATAGTAATCAGGGTCTGTAGTATTTACCTCTCTAGACCAGTCAAAGGAAAAACCTATGGCCTTCAATTGAGACTTAAATCTATTTACATTTTGCTCTGTTACAATGGCTGGATGGATTTTGTTTTTAATGGCAAAATTCTCTGTCGGCAATCCAAAGGCATCCCAACCCATGGCGAACAGTACATTATAACCTTCCATTCTCCTTTTTCTCGATACTATGTCCAATGCTGTATAGGGTCTTGGATGCCCTACATGAAGTCCATTGGCTGATGGATAGGGAAACTCCACAAGGGCGAAAAACTTTTCCTTATCTGAACCATTAACTGCCTTAAAGGGTTCTTTCTCCTCCCAAATACCCTGCCACTTCTTTTCAATTTCCTGTGGTCTATAATCTTTCATCTTAACTCCTCCTCTTTCCTAAGCATAATGCAAACAATAGAATTATATCCTTATCTAGTTGTTCAAATAAAAAAGCTCCATCCCAAAAAAGAGACGAAAGCTTATTCCGCGGTACCACTCTTGTTGATAATAATATCCACTTAAAATATAACGGCATTTACCGACCAGGACTATGTATTCACCCTAGTAGCTCGGGGACGAGTTCAACCCTAACCAGCACTATCTTCCACCAAACGATAGCTCTCTGAAGCTGATATCAAGCCTACTAATTCCCTTCATTGCATATGCTAATTTAAAATCAATTGTAGCAGAGAAATAATATAAAATCAAGCCTAATAATGAATATTTCCATATTAGGACCCCTATCCAATGTTTATATCGTCTTCTTTACTACTTTCCTTGCTATCCCCTGTGTCTGATATTTGATTGTCATTATCTGTATTCTGATTCAACAACTCATCTATTCTCTCCACTAAGCTCAAATTCTCCTTTTCCAAGTCTTCTTTTTCCCTCCTAAGCTGTTTAATTGTTGAACCTTGTTTTATCTGCTTTACAATCCCTATAAGCACTGTGATTAAAGCACCTAGGATTGTAGATCCTAATATAACAACTGCCTGAGATATGGTAAACTTTGCAAATAAAAAGTTAATCTCAACACTAGCTGCATTTTGGATAGCAAAAATGGCAACTACAACAGCAAACAAAAGGGAAATAATAAATTTAAGTTCTAAGTTGATCTTTGGCTTCACCCTAATCTCTCCCTAATAAGTTTATATGTCAATAATTATACTCTAAGATTTTTACATATTCCAGCCAAATCTATAATTATTTTAATTTTATCTTGGATAGTGCATCTGCAAGACCCGTGTTTACAGGCTCCTTGTCTTTTTTCTGTCCTTTTAAGTATTTGCTGACTTCGCCCTTGCTAAGTCTATCCTTCTGCTTTCTCATTCTTTCATTGAAGGCCGAGTATTTTTCCCTATAGCCACAGGTGCAGGTAAATATCCTTCCTTCCCCTTCCCCCTTGAGCTCCAATTTCTTTTTACAATTAGGGCACCTGGCATTAGTTGTCTGGGAAATGTTTATCCTATAATTACATTCCCTATCTTGGCATACATACATCTTGCCTCTTTTAGATTTAACTTCCAACATGTATTTGCCGCAATTAGGACACTTTGTTCTCGTCAGATTATCGTGTTTAAATTCCAAATCACTGTCCTTTATTTCCCTTACAATTGATTTTGTGTATTCCTTCATCTCATTTATAAAGGAACCCCTGCTTAGCTTACCTTCAGATATGAGAGCTAGCTTTTTTTCCCATGTCCCCGTCAGGGCAGGGGATTTCAAGTCCTCTGGTACCAATTCAAGCAATTGTTTCCCTTTTCCTGTAATTAAAATATCCTTACCCCTGCTTTCAATGAGGAAACTTTGAAATAGTTTCTCTATAATGTCTGCCCTAGTAGCTACTGTTCCAATGCCCCCAGTTTCTTCTAAAATCTTAGCCAATCCCTTGTTATGGCTTTCCAAATACTTTCCTGGACTTTCCATGGCCGATAATAGGCTGCCCTCGTTGAAATAAGCTGGAGCCTTTGTCTTTCCCTCTGTTTCCCTTATGGATCGGATTTTCAATACTTGGCCCTTGTCTATGGCAGGCAATATCTGATCCCTAATGTCCTCTTCCCTGTCTTCTTCCTCATCATCATAGATATTGGAATAAACCTCCTTCCAACCTTGCTTGATAATCCTCTTACCCTTGGCTATGAAATCCTCCTCCTTGATTTTGGCCCTTATGGTGGTCTGTTCATATTCAAAGGGTGGATATAAAACTGCCAGAAATCTTTTCACTACCAAGTCATATATCTTTTCCTCATCTCTAGATAAGTTTGATAGATTAACCCTTTCTTCCGTTGGAATTATGGCGTGGTGGTCTGTTACCTTTTTGTTGTCTACAAAGGATTTGTTAGCTACTATTGGCCTAGATATCAATTTGGAGGCCATTTTTCCATATATACCAATACTTATGGCCTTGAGTCTATCCTTTAGGGTATCAAGCATATCATCTGACAGGTATCTCGAATCTGTCCTAGGATATGTCAGAATCTTGTGCCTTTCATATAAACCTTGCATGAGGGACAGGGTTTCCTTGGCAGAAAAATTATATATTCTGTTTGCATCTCTTTGTAATTCTGTCAAATCATAAAGGGCAGGTGAATAGGTCCTCTTATGCTTTTTATTTACTTCTATTATTCTCGCATCTTGACCCCTAATTGATTTGACTATCTTTTCTATCCTTTCCCTGTTGAAACTACGCGTGTTTTTATCCCCATCCTGCCAGATAAAGTTTATCTCATCTGTTGCTGCCTCAATCCCAAAATATTCCTTGGGAACAAACTTTTTTATTTCTTCTTCTCTCTGTGCTATCATGGCTAAGGTAGGAGTTTGAACCCTACCGCAAGATAGCTGTGAATTATACCTAACAGTTAAGGCCCGGGTCCCATTGATGCCTACAATCCAATCGGCTTCAGCCCTAGCCTTTGCCGACTCATATAGGTTCTTATAGCTGTTACCGTCCTTTAAATTGTTAAATCCATCCCTTATGGCCTTGTCTGTCACTGAGGATATCCACAGTCTTTTAATTGGTTTTCTACTGTTTGCCTTGTCTAAGATCCAGCGGGCAACCAGTTCTCCTTCCCTACCTGCATCTGTGGCAATTATAATCCTATCTACGTCATTTCTCCTCATTTGGCTCTGTACTATATTGAATTGTTTGGCAGTCTGCCTTATAACCACTAATTTCATTTCCTTAGGTAGGATTGGCAAATCCTCCAATTCCCAGGTCTTATACTTCTTATTGTATTCCTCTGGGTCTCCTAGGGTAACCAAATGGCCCAAGGCCCAGGTCACTATATATTTCCTGCCTTCTAAGTATCCATTGCCCTTTTTCTTGCAATTTAGAACCCTGGCTATATCTCGGGCTACTGAGGGTTTCTCTGCTAATACTAATGCTAATCCCATTCTTTTCTCTCCCATTAAATATTGTTTTTATTGTCCTTTATAGTGTATCCTAGTTATTGCAATAAAACAACCTATACGCTTGTGAACTAGTATAGGTTGCCTCGCTACTAAA
>JBBAEY010000019.1:0-29667 GCA_041655755.1 Tissierellaceae bacterium | reverse complement strand
CGTTCGACTTGCATGTGTTAGGCACGCCGCCAGCGTTCGTCCTGAGCCAGGATCAAACTCTCATTTTATAGTTTGATTCAGCTCTCGCTGACTTATTTCTTCTTTGACTTATAGCTTAATTCTTTTTGTTTCACACTGTTTAGTTTTCTAGGTTCATGCACTCCATATTTAGAGTGCTTTACTATTATAGCAAATTTTTCATTTGCTGTCAACTGTTATTCTTGAGTTTTTTTATTTTCTCGGTTCAACAGCCGACTTTTCTATAATACTATCTTTCCTTCCTAATGTCAACTGTTTTTTCAAATTTTTTTAAAAAATAAAAAAGATGGCTTACTTGACATTGGTCAGTTCATAGTTGCCATCCTTTCAACAAGCTTTTACTTAACTAGGAATCCATATCAATCCTATATATTTAATAGGGTTAATTTTATTCATCCACTGGTTTCATAGTTGGAAACAGTAAAATATCTCTTATACTAGGTTGATTAGTCAGGAGGATTATCATCCTATCTATTCCTATGCCAAGGCCTCCCGTAGGTGGTAAGCCTACCTCTATGGCATTTAGGAAGTCGGTATCCATTGGATGAGCTTCATCATCGCCTAATTCTTTTTGCATTGCCTGCTCCTCAAATCTTTGCCTTTGATCTATTGGATCGTTTAATTCTGAAAAAGCATTGGCCAATTCCCATGTGTTTATGAAGGCCTCAAATCTATTGGTCTTCCTTGGATCATCGGGGTTTCTCTTGGCCAATGGGGATACTTCTACTGGATGACCTGTCACGAATGTTGGTTGAATCAGATGTTCTTCGCAAAATTCTTCAAATAATTCCGCAATTACATGTCCCCTCTTCATTCCCGGCTTGATTTCAATCCCCTTTGCCTTGGCAAGGGAAATAGCTTCTTCATCTGTATCGATTTGACTAAAATCTATACCTACATATTCTTTAACAGCATCTTCCATGTCCAATCTCTTCCATGGTGGAGCTAATTCTATTTCTGTACCTTGATAGTTAATCTTTGTACTGCCTAGGGCCTTCTCAGCTACATAGGCAAAAAGGTTTTCAGTCAGTCTCATTATCTCCTCATAATCCACATATGCCTGATAAACCTCAATATTTGTGAACTCGGGATTGTGTTTAGGGCTCATGCCTTCATTCCTAAACATCCTTCCCATTTCATATACCTTTTCAAATCCACCTACGATTAATCTCTTTAAATACAATTCATTGGCTATTCTTAAATACATATCTATATCTAGTGCATTGTGATGTGTGGCAAATGGTCTAGCATTGGCACCTCCAGCTATGGTGCTAAGTATAGGTGTCTCTACCTCTAGGAAACCCCTAGCATCTAGGTATTCCCTTACTGCCTTAATTATCTTGCTCCTCAATATGAAGGTTTCCTTGACCTCAGGATTTACTATTAGATCTACATATCTTTGCCTGTATCTTAAATCTTGATCTTTTAATCCATGAAACTTTTCTGGCAGAATCTGCAAGGTTTTAGTCAATAAAAGGACTTCTTCCGCCCTGATAGAAATTTCCCCTGCCTTTGTTTTAAATACTGCACCGGTTACTCCCACAATATCGCCAATATCCAATAATCCCAGGTCCTTGTACTCTTCTTCACCTAATAAGTCCTGCTTGGCAAAAATTTGAATACGTCCCTCTCCGTCCTGAATATCTATAAAGCTAACCTTCCCATGTCCTCTTCTAGACATTATCCTTCCTGCAACGGAAACCTTCTTCTCTTCTAATTCTTCAAATTTTTCTTTTACAGTAGAGCTATGATGCGTATAGTCAAACTTTTCAATCAAGAATGGGTTTTTTCCCTTATCCATCAGTTCCTTTAGCTTTTCTCTTCTTATCTTTAGCATCTCGTTTAAATTTAAATCAGATTCTGACATTACTCTACCTCCTTAGTATTTTATATTATCTATCGTGTAATAGTTAATATTTCATATTTAATGATTCCATCTGGTACCATTACATCTACTACATCTCCCGATTTACGTCCCAGAAGAGCAGAGCCTACTGGCGATTCATTTGAAATCCTACCATTATAGGGGTCTGCCTCTGCAGAGCCTACTATGGTATATTCCATTTCTTCATCAAATTCCAAATCCTTCACCAATACCTTTGAACCTATTCCCACCATATCAGTGGAAATATCGTCCTCATCTATTATTTTAGCATTTCTAAGCATCATTTCCAACTTTGCTATCCTATCTTCAAGCTGGGCCTGTTCATTTTTCGCTTGATCGTATTCTGAATTTTCACTTATATCTCCAAAACTCAATGCCTGTTTGATCTTTTCAGCTATTTCTTTCCTCTTTACGGTCTTCAAATCATCTAATTCATCTTCCAACCTCTTTAGACCATCCTCTGTTAAAAACACATCTCTTTCTGGCATTTAATTCTCTCCCTTTCATATTAAAAATAACTATAATAGCTATATGTTTGTAAATAATTTTATGTCTTTTCCTTATTGTATGCAAGATATTATAATCAAGTAAGGCCATTATGTCAAGTCTTTAGAAGCTTCCTTTTACTTTTATATATGTATTTAGGTATTCTTTTGCAGAATAATAGTCTTTTCCTGTAAAAAGCAATATTTTACCGTAATAGTTTCCCAGGGACAATGCATCGTAGGCTGATGAATTAATAGTTTTACCTATCCAATTATCTTTGCCGATTTGGGTTTTTTCCAATATAAAGGCAAGGTCCCTTATATAGGATGGCTTCCTTTCACTTTTGGGATTATGGCCAGTTCCAAAATCAAATACAACGCAATTCCTTTTTTTCTTCGAAAAAGTCTCCCCTTCAAGATCCATGTAATTGATTATTATACTATAGTTCCCTATAATTTCATCTATAGTCAGTGGAAAAAACAGGGATAGACCTATTTCCTCCAATGCGTACTGGTATATGTCTTCTCGGTCTTCTTCTCTACACCCTACTATGGATATAAGCCCATACTTCCTTGATAATAGCTTAATGAGATTCTTTATCTTTTCCTTATCCTCGCATACAATCAGTATTTCCTTCCCTTCTAGCCTGTCATTTTGAAGCTTGAAAATTTTTTCTATTATAATAGGTAGATATTTTTCCCTGGTATTTTCACCTGTAAATACCTGCAAACCGGTATTTAAACCTATGCTTTGTAGAAGCTCTACTTTTAGTTCCCTTTGATTGTCTATATATAGCTTCGTGCAGTCATGACCCTTTACTTCCCTAATTCCCTCTATAAATGAGTTTAAATCTTTTTCCCTATTAAAATCCATAGGCCTAAGGTCTAGACCAGCTATTTTAATATAGTTCTTATCCCTTGTCACTACATCTATTATCCTAGGCCTTAGCTTTGGGATTAAAAGATCCGGTAAATACTTTCTTGCTCCCCTCCTATAATAAGCTAGATATTTCTTTCTATCTATAATATACAGCAGTCCTATACTATCCCTCCTCCCAGTTACTAACTATATATATGAGGGCGCTTATCTAATAATTCCACTACTTATGGGGAGTTGGCAAATTCCAATAGGACCCTTTCCATTTCTTCCTTCCTATCTATTGTATAGATTAACTTTTTTATTTCATTTGAATTCTTAAGTCCCTTTAAATACCAGGCAGAGTGCTTTCTCATTTCCAATACTCCGACTCTTTGACCCTTTAACTTTGTTATCAAATTCAAGTGCCTGATGCAGGTCTGAACTATCTCCTCCTTGGTAGGTGCTATATCCTCCTTGCCCTGGATTAGGTCCAGTATCCTCTTAAATATCCAAGGGTTTCCTTGGGCTCCCCTTCCTATGGCTATGGCATCGCACTTGGTCTCTTTTAACATCCTAATACCATCCTCTGGTTCAAATATATCTCCATTGCCGATTACGGGGATTTCAATGCTTTCCTTTAACTTCCTTATGAATTCCCAGTCCGCCTCTCCTGAATAAAACATATCCCTTGTTCTCCCGTGAATGGTCAAGGCTGATATGCCTTCCTCCTCTGCAATTCTTCCTATATCTATGCCGTTGATATTGTCTTTATCCCAGCCCATCCTAATTTTTAAGGTGACTGGTTTTTGTGATACACTCACTATCTGCCTGAGCAGCTCCCTTGCAAGTTTAGGGTTTTTCATCAGGGCAGATCCATCTCCATTTTTCACTATCTTTGGCGTTGGGCAGCCCATATTTATATCTATAATATCTATGTCCTCCCTGGGATTTAGGTATTCTTTTACCACATAAGCCATTATCTGAGGGTCAGAACCAAATATTTGAATCGCTATGGGTCTTTCCCTAGGGTCAATCCTCAATAAATTCTCAGTTCCCCTATCCTTATAATAGATGCCCTTGCTGCTGACCATCTCCGATACTACTAGACCTGCACCCATTTCCTTGCACAGTATCCTAAAGGACAAATCCGTTACCCCAGCCATGGGTGCTAAAAATACCTTGTTTTTTATCTCTATCTTCCCTATCTTCATCTTTACCCTCAAATACCTCCCTCTATGGAAAAGTAAGTAGCTAAAAGCTACTTACTTATTTCTTTCAAATATTATTCTAAGCCCCTCTAGGGTCAATAGTTTGTCAATTTTTCTTATATATTTGCTTTCAGCGGCAATCAGAGTTGAAAAACCTCCCGTAGCAACTATATTGACCTTATCTCCATTGTCTGTTATTTCTTCAATCATCTTCTCCACTATATAATCAACCATTCCAATATAGCCATATACCAGGCCCGACTGGATACTGTTTATAGTGTTCTTTGCTATTACCTTATCCGGTTTTGCAATTTCTACCTTTGGAAGTTTTGCAGTTCTCATAAAAAGGGCCTCAGAAGAAATCTTTATACCCGGAGTTATGACACCGCCTAGATAATCCCCATCCTTGGATACTGCACAAAATGTAACTGCCGTGCCAAAGTCAACTATTATCAAGGGTCCACCGTATTTTTCATAGGCTGCCACTGCATTGACTATCCTGTCTGCTCCTACCTCCCTGGGGTTGTCGTATTTAATATTCATTCCTGTTTTTACCCCAGGTCCCACTACTATGGGGTTGATATTGAAATACTTCATGCTCATGGCAGGTAATGTGTGCATGAGAGGTGGTACAACCGAGGACATAATCACATGCTCGACCTCTTTTGGATCTATGCCGTGATACTTAAATATCTGTTCAAATAGTAGTCCATATTCGTCAGAGGTTCTCTCCTTGTCCGTGGCTATCCTCCAGTCATATAAAAGCTCCTTGTCCCTATATACTCCAAATACTATATTGGTATTGCCAACATCTATAACTAATAACAACTATTTCACCCGCCATTCCTAACCTCTATTTTTTAAAGCCCCCACCACAGAAGTCACAATTATAATGGCTATTATTGTTTCAGGAATGCCGTTGGCAACTCCTATGCCAAATATAATCTTTCTCGCTGCACCTACATCTGCTCCCAGGGCTCCTACAAATTTTTCTGCATATAGTAGATAAATCATGGACAATACTCCAACTGTGTTGGTCAATGTCCCCAGTCCTGCTGCTATTACAATATCCAGTGCCTTATTTTGAAATTTCTTTTGGGTAAAATAGGCTATAGCTATGGTTAGTATTATCAAGCCAAGATTCATGAGGCTTAGCCATATACTATTTGCTCCCAAAACATTGGTATATATTCCATAGGATAGGTATCCAATAATGCCTACCCATATTAAATATAATAATCCCATTGTCTTTTGTTTACCTAATTTCCTCAGCCCACTGTAGACATAGTAGGCTACTATTCCTATCAATATCCTAGGTACAATTGATACCAAGGGGTTTAGGAAAACTGCTGATACTGGAGTCGGATTTGTCAAGGCTTGGTATATGCTAAACAAGCCAAATATCAGGCCAATAAGACCACCTACAAGGGGCCCCTCCATCAGTGCTCCAATGATTACAGGAATGTGCATTATGGTCGCCCTAGTTGGTCCAATAGGTATAAATCCTATGGGAGTCATGCCCAAGACTATAGATACAGCACCTAGGACACCTGTAATCACCATCTTTCTTAAATCAAACATTCTACCTTCTTTTACCATTAAAATCCCTCCCGCTCTAGTTCCTTGTGGATACTAGTCGTAATTTAAAATCATTTCTACTTCCTGCAAAAGTCCAACTCTAATTAGATATTGGCTGTTACCATTCAATATTATAATGGTATTTTGATTTAAATTCAATAGGCTAAATGGATAATATTCCATTGACCACTGCCTTTGCCATGGCTTCTGCCGCCAAGGTCCCTATTAGACTAATATCTGCAGCCATTTCCCCAGTTCCCATGGTAAATATTGTATCCCCATCTACCATGGTATGAATTGGATTTATGGTTCTTGCAAAACCATTGTGGGCCATTTGGGAAACCTTGTTGGCTTGACCCTTGGTCAATATGGCATTGGTGGCTATTACCCCTATGGTAGTATTTTCTACATTAAATCCTATTTGCCTATTCATCTCCTTCATTAAGGCTACAGTATTTAGCATCTTTTTATTTTCATAATCGTATACTCCAGCTATCTGCTCATTATTTTCAAAATTATATATGTCGCCAAAGCTGTTTACTGCAACCAATGCTGATACCACTAGTTTCCCCAGCTTTACAGTGGCGGAGCCCAGACCCGATTTCATTGCATTCTGAGGTCCCAATATCTTGCCAACCGTAGCACCCATACCGCAGCCCACAAGTCCCTGCCTATTCTCCCTTTCACTTGCTGTCTTGGCTGCCTCGTAGCCCATGTCAAGGTCTGGCCTGATTTTGTAATTCCCCACTGTTAGGTCAAATATGACGGCAGATGCTACTATGGGAACCTTGGTCACTCCCACATCAAAGCCTATCCCTCTCTCCTCTAAATATTTCATAACTCCTGAAGCTGCCTCTAGACCAAAGGCAGAACCTCCTGCCAAGACTATTCCATGGACCTTGTCTACCATCTTTTCTGCCTTGAACAAGTCCGTTTCCCTAGTTCCAGGGGCAGAACCCCTTACATCTACTCCCCCAGTGGCACCTTTTTCACATATGATTACAGTGCAGCCTGTCATTCCCTCCTCCGATTGGGCATGACCCACACTTATACCTGCTACATCGGTCAAATATCCTTCATACATAGAGACTCCTCCTTAAAAAAATGCACAAGTCACGGTCTTAGGTGATTTGTGCATTTTAAATTAATCTTATCCTCCAAAGAAATTAAGTAATAAACCTGCTGCTATGGCAGAGCCAATGACTCCTGCCACATTTGGACCCATGGCATGCATCAAGAGGAAGTTTCTTGGATTGGCTTCTTGCCCAACCCTTTGGGATACTCTTGCTGCCATAGGGACTGCCGATACTCCCGCTGAACCAATTAGGGGATTGACCTTTCCTCCAGAAGTCTTGTACATAATCTTTCCAAATAATACTCCCCCTGCAGTTCCTATGGAAAAGGCCACAAGGCCTAAGGCGATAATGCTCAGGGTCCTCCAGGTTAGAAAATTCTCGGCACTTGCCGTAGCTCCTACAGTGGTGCCCAAGAAAATAGTCACTATATTTATAAGTTCGTTTTGTGCCGTCTTAGATAGCCTATCTACTACCAAAGCCTCCCTAAATAAATTGCCCAGCATAAGCATACCCACGAGGGCAGCGGCTGATGGCAAAATAAAGGATACTACTAGGGTGACCATAATAGGAAATATAATTCTTTCCTTCTTAGATACATGCCTTAGCTGATCCATGACTACTTCTCTTTCTTCCTTAGTGGTCAGGGCCTTCATAATAGGCGGCTGAATAATTGGCACCAAAGCCATATAAGAATAGGCTGCTACTGCTATAGGTCCCAATAAATGGGGTGCTAATTTAGATGTTAGATATAGGGCAGTTGGTCCATCAGCACCTCCTATGATTCCAATACTACCTGCTTCTGGTCCCGTAAATCCCAAGAGTATTGCCCCTACAAAGGTCACGAAGATACCTAGCTGGGCTGCAGCTCCAAGGAGTATGCTCTTTGGGTTGGCTATTAATGGACCAAAGTCCGTCATGGCACCTACCCCAAGAAAAATAAGGGGTGGATAAATACCAAGTTTTACGCCTTGATACAAGTAATAGAGCAGTCCGCCTGGCATATCGCCCTCGGGGGGATTCATCAATCCCGCTCCCGGTAGATTTGCAAGTAACATTCCAAAGGCTATTGGAATAAGTAGCAAGGGCTCGAAACCCTTAACTATGGCCAAATATAATAAGACGAGGGATATCAGAATCATAAGACCCTGTTGCCAAGTAAAGATGGCAAATCCTGTGCTCTGCAAAAAATCTAGCAAAATCTCACCTAAGTTCATGCTTTTCATTCCTTTCTTGCGTATTAGTCCAATACAACCAACTTATCACCTGTATTTACGCTTGCCCCTTCAGTTGTATTGATGCTGGCCACTACTCCATCCCTTGGTGCTAGTATTTCATTCTCCATTTTCATGGCTTCAAGAATTAGAAGGGTGTCACCTGATTTTATAGAGTCTCCTTCTTTAACCAGTATCTTCCATATATTGCCTGGCATTGGAGATTCAACTACCTCCTGGCCTTCCGATGCAACTAGCTCTTTCTTTTCCACCTTGGGAGCTGGCGCTGCCTTGGGTGCAGCCGCTGGTCCTGGGTTTGCTGGTCCTGGATTAGGTTTTTGTACAGGTTTGCTCTCCACCTTCCCCTCTACTCCCACTTCTTCTACTTCCACTTCATAGGAATTCCCATTGACATTTATTATAAACTTTCTCATCCTCTTGCCTCCCTATTTCTTATAGTTTCCCAAATATTCTTTCCTGTTTACCCATTTGAGCCCATGCAGGTGTGTTTTGAGCTATTCTCCTGATGGTTTTGATATTGATATCTGGTATATCGACTCCCAAACTTGCCGCTATGGCAGCAGCAATTACCGCTACTAATTCCTTGTCGTCTAACATATCTGGTAAATCTTCCTCACTGGCTTCTTTTGGCGCTATGGGCACTTCTATTTCTGTACCTTTGATTTTCCTATCTATACTCATGCTCTTGAGAAAAGATATTATTACCGCCAAAATAATTAATCCAAGGAAGACTACAGACATACTAAACAAGGTAACTACAAGGCTATCTCCAAAAGTAATTTTGTCACCCAATCAATTCACCCCTCTATACTGGCATATTTCCATGCTTCTTAGCAGGTCTATTTTCTCTTTTTGATTCTAACATATCAAAGGCTGATATTAGCCTAGGTCTGGTGACGCTTGGTACCAAGACGTCATCTACGAAACCCCTCTGTGCTGCAATATAGGGATTTGCTACTGTATTCCTGTATTCATCTATCTTTTCCTGCCTTGTATCTATGGGGTTTTCCGAGTTTTCTATATCTCTCTTAAATATTATATTGGCTGCCCCATCTGGCCCCATGACTGCTATTTCTGCATTTGGCCATGCAAATACCTGGTCTGCACCTAAGTCTTTGGAACACATGGCTAGGTAGGCCCCACCATAGGCCTTTCTAATAATGAGGGTAACCTTAGCTACTGTAGCTTCACTGTAGGCATATAGCATCTTGGCCCCATGCCTTATGATTCCCCCATATTCCTGCTCTACTCCCGGCAAAAATCCCGGTACATCTACTAGGTTTAGTAGGGGGATATTGAAGGCATCACAGGTCCTTATAAATCTTCCCGCCTTGTCTGATGCATTAATATCCAATACTCCTGCCAAAATCCTAGGTTGGTTTGCTACAACCCCAATGGTCCTTCCATTTAACCTAATATATCCTGTTATTATATTTTGTGCATAGTATTCTTGTACCTCAAAGAAATCCCCATTGTCGGCAATTATCTTAATTATCTCCTTCATATTATAGGGCTTATTAGGATTTACAGGTACTATCTCATTGAGCTCTTCCTCTACCCTATTAATCTCATCTTCCATTGTATAGACTGGTGCATCCTCAAGGTTGTTTGATGGAAGGAAGGACAGGAGTTCCTTTATCTTCTCAATGGTCTCTTCCTCTGTCTTATACATAAAGTGGGCTACACCTGATTTTTTATTGTGGGTATTGGCTCCACCGAGTTCCTCTTGAGTTACATCTTCACCTGTTACGGATTTTATTACTTGAGGACCAGTAATAAACATCATGCTAGTTTTGTCAACCATAAATATAAAGTCAGTAATGGCAGGAGAGTATACAGCTCCCCCTGCTGAAGGCCCCGTAATAACCGAAATTTGAGGTATTACGCCAGAGGAGATTGTATTTCTGTAAAATATCTTTCCATAGCCTGACAGGGCATCAACGCCTTCCTGTATCCTAGCACCTCCCGAATCGTTAAAGCCGATTATAGGGGCACCGGTTTTCAGGGCCATATCTTGAACCTTGCATATCTTGTTGGCATGCATTTCTCCTAGTGAACCACCTAGTACCGTAAAATCCTGGGCATAGGTAAATACCAACCTGCCATCGACAGTACCATAGCCTGTAACTACACCATCTGCTGCTGCCTTTACTTTTTCCATATCAAAATTTGTACTTCTGTGTTCTACAAACTTGTCAAGTTCTACAAAACTGCCTTCGTCAAAAAGTAGATTGATTCTTTCCCTAGCTGTTAATTTCCCTGCCTTATGTTGTCTTTCAATCCTTTCTTCTCCTCCTCCCAGTTTTATGCCCTTCTCTTTTTCTAGGAGTCTTTCAATCTTTTCCTTCATGTCCTACCTCCTCGATTAATATTTAATCCCTTTCACAAAGCTCAATTAATACACCATAGGTCGATTTTGGATGTAAAAAAGCGATTTTAGCCCCTCCTGCACCATATCTAGGCTTCTCATCTATTAATCTAATTCCCTTTTCCCTAAGCTCCTCCATAGCCTTTTCGATATTATCCACCCTGTAGGCTATATGCTGGATACCTTCCCCTTTTTTTTCAATGAACTTGGATATGGGGCCGTCTTCCTCTGTTGATTCCAACAGTTCCACTTCTGTGTCCCCTATGGGCAAAAAAGCTACCTTTACTTTTTGTTCCTCTACTGTTTCAGTGCTGACACATTTAATGCCCAGTATATCCTCGTAAAACTTTAGTGTTTCATCTAAATTCTTCACGGCTATTCCAATATGATCTATTTTCCCTACCATAAAACCATTCCCTTCATAATACATTCTTTCTTATGGACTCTTTTTTATTAAGCCTATAATGGTTTCCTTAGCAGTGTAAGGGTCCATCTCCTTGAGGGTAATATCCCTGGCTAATTTATCCAATAGGTCGTCCTTGACTGCCCTGTCCAAAATTAAGGTCATCAAATCTTCTTCTACCATTTTAAGTAATTCCAATTTATTATTCCTAACTCGATTTTCCTCCAGTTGATTGGTTTCCTCCAAGTAGCTCCTATGTTCCATTAGTTTCTCCATAAGTATGTCTATATCCTCATTTTTACTTGCTGAAACCTTGATTACAGGCGGCCTATAATCCATAGCTTCATTTAGGTCCAGATTCATCTCTACTTCTACCTTGGTCTTATCTGCTCCATCTAAGTCGGATTTGTTGATTGCAAATACATCTGCAATCTCCATGATACCAGCCTTTATAGCCTGTATATCGTCCCCTAGATTAGGGACCATAACCATAAGCACCGTATCTGCCGTCTTCACAATGTCAACCTCCGACTGACCCACCCCTACTGTTTCTATGAATATATAGTCATAGCCAAAGATGTCTAGTATCTTCGTGGCCCCCCAGGTGGCATTGGACATGCCCCCCAATGAACCCCTAGTACCCATGCTTCTAATGAAGACATTTTTATTGAGGGACAAATCGTTCATCCTAATCCTATCTCCCAAAATGGCTCCACCGCTAAAGGGACTTGTAGGGTCAATGGCAATTATACCTATCTTTTTATTCTGCTTTAAAAGTTCCTTTGCCAGCTTATCCGTCAAGGTCGACTTACCTGCACCGGGAGGCCCTGTAATCCCAATTACATAGGCATTTCCCGTGCTTTTATAATGGCCTTTAATAATATCTATGGCTTCCTTGTCATTTGATTCAAGCATGGTAATTAGCCTTGCACAGGTCCTCTTATCTCCCCTGAGTATCTTTTCTTCTATATTCAAATAAGGCACCACCTATCTAGCCCTTCAGATTCTTTCTGATGAACTCTACTACATCCTTTGTTGGCGTTCCCGGTGTAAATACTGCCTCTATTCCAGACTCAATCAAAAATCCTATATCGTCTTCCGGTATTACCCCACCGCCAATTATGAGCATGTCATCTACTCCCTCTTCCCTTAATAGATTAACTACCTTGGGAAATAGGTGATTGTGTGCTCCAGATAATATACTAAGGGCTACAACGTCTACGTCTTCCTGTATTGCAGCAGCAACTATTTGTTCAGGAGTCTGTCTAAGACCGGTGTATATTACTTCCATTCCCGCATCCCTCAAGGATCTTGCTATTACCTTTGCACCCCTGTCATGTCCGTCAAGTCCTGGCTTTGCCACCAATACCCTAATTGGTCTGTCCATAGTAAAAACCTCCCATTATAATATTACCGATTGCTGGTACTCTCCAAATACCTCTCTTAGAACGTCGGCGATTTCTCCCAATGTGGCATATGCCTTAACTGCATCTAAGATATAAGGCATCAAATTTTCATCTGTTGCAGCCTTTTCTTCCAGGAGCTTAAGAGCCTTTTCCACCTTCTCATTATCTCTTTCTTTTCTCAACTTGCTTAATTTTTCTCTCTGCTTTATTTCAACGCTCCTGTCAACCTTCAACAATTCCTTTTTCTCCGATTCCTCTACCTGGAACTTGTTGACTCCTACAACTATTCTATCCAAAGATTCTATCTCCATTTGATACCTATAGGCTGCATTTTGGATTTCTTTTTGTATATATCCCTTTTCAATGGCCTTTGGTGCCCCACCTAGTTGATCAATAGTCTCTATATATCTCATGGCTTCTTCCTCTATCCTGTCAGTTAGGCTCTCGACATAGTATGAGCCTGCCAAGGGATCTACCGTCTCAGTGACTCCAGCCTCATGAGCTACTACCTGTTGTGTCCTAAGAGCTATCATTACAGAATCTTCTGTAGGCAAAGCTAGGGCTTCATCCCTAGAGTTTGTGTGTAGGGATTGGGTCCCCCCTAGGACAGCTGCAAGGGTCTGTATTGTAACCCTGATAATGTTATTATCTGGCTGTTGAGCAGTTAATGTGGATCCTGCTGTTTGAGTATGGAATTTTAACTGCATAGATTTAGGGTTCTTGGCCTTAAATTTTTCCTTCATAATTTTGGCCCACAATCTTCTAGCAGCCCTGTATTTGGCGACCTCCTCCAATAAATCATTGTGAGAATTGAAGAAAAAGGATAGTCTAGGACCAAAGTCGTCTACATCTAAACCCGCATTTATAGCTGCTTCTACATAAGCAATACCATCTGCTAGGGTAAATGCAACCTCCTGAGCTGCAGTTGAGCCTGCCTCCCTTATGTGGTAACCGCTGATACTAATGGTATTCCACTGGGGTACTTCCTTTGAACAATATTCAAAGATATTGGTGATGAGTCTCATTGAAGGCTCAGGTGGAAATATATATGTGCCTCTCGCTATGTATTCCTTCAAAATATCGTTTTGTATTGTACCCCTCAGCTTATCCTTGGATACACCCTGTTTCTCGGCTACTGCAATATACATGGCCAACAGTATAGATGCAGGCGAATTTATTGTCATAGAGGTACTTACCTTATCCAAGGGTATACCGTCAAATAGGACCTCCATGTCCCTTAGGGAGTCAATGGCAACTCCGACCTTTCCCACTTCGCCCTCTGATAAGCCATTGTCAGAGTCATAGCCTATCTGCGTGGGCAGGTCAAAGGCTACACTAAGTCCAGTTTGACCCTGGTCTAATAGATACTTATATCTCTTGTTGGACTCCTCAGCAGATGCAAATCCTGCATACTGCCTCATGGTCCAGAGTCTTCCCCTGTACATGGTAGGTTGAACTCCCCGGGTAAAGGGGTATTCCCCTGGAAGGCCAAGGTCCTCATTATAGTCTAGATTGCCTATGTCTAATGGAGTATATAGTCTGTCTACCTGGCTATTGGACCCGGTCGTAAATTTTTCTTTTCTTTCTGGAAATCTAGAAACTGTCCTTTCTACTACTTCCCTATCCCAAGTCTCTACTGAGGTCTTTATCTTCCCCAGCTCCTTATTGTCAAACATTTCCCAACCTCCTTAAATTATGGAAATCTTGTGCCCAAAATTCTTCTATTCAATATCTATTATAGTAATACTTAATAGGTATTTGCAACATATATTTCAATATTTTTAACAAATGAATGGAATATTGCAATTTTATGCCTGTAGTTGAAAGTATTCACCCAATATTTAAATAAACCTGAAGGTTTCCCTTCAGGTTTATAATAAATTCTATGCTCCTTGAAATAATCTCTCAAATTCTTTTCCATCTATGGTTTCCTTATCCAATAGAGCCTCTGCAACCCTATGAAGTTTATCCATATTTTCTTTTAATAGTTTTTCCGCCTTATTGTAGGCTGTGTCTATTAGGCCTCTCATTTCCTTGTCGATGGCTGCTGCCACATCTTCACTATAATTTCTAGCCCTGCCAAAGTCTCTGCCAACAAATACTTCTTCGTCGTCAGTGCCATAGGTCATAGGACCTAACTTGTCGCTCATACCATAGTGGGTGACCATGGATCTAGCCAGCTTTGTAGCTCTTTCAATGTCATTTTGTGCACCGGTGCTTATATCTCCCAGTACCAGGGCCTCTGCAACCCGACCCCCTAATAGCATTACTAGTCTGCTTTCCATCTGTTTCTTTGTCAGGAAGCTCCTGTCCTCTTCAGGTATATAGGCTGTAAATCCTCCAGCCATTCCCCTTGGAATTATAGTAACCATATGAACCGGATCCGTATCCGGAGTAAGCCTTGAGGTAAGTGCGTGTCCTGCCTCATGGTAGGCTGTTAATTTTCTTTCCTTGTCACTTACTACCTTGGACTTTTTCTCTGGACCAGCCTGAACCTTAATAGAGGCTTCCTCTATCAGGTGCATTGGTATGCTCTTCAAGTTGTATCTGGCTGACAAAAGTGCAGATTCATTAACCAAGTTTTCCAAATCTGCTGGAGTAAATCCAGGAGTCCTCTTAGCTACTACCTTTAAGTCTACATCTTCATCTAAAGGCTTGTTCTTTGTGTGAACTTCTAAAATTGCCTCCCTACCTCTGACATCGGGAAGTCCTACGTAAATAGTCCTGTCAAATCTTCCCGGCCTAAGGAGTGCTGGGTCAAGTATATCTGCCCTGTTGGTAGCTGCCATGACAATTATCCCCTCATTAGTTGCAAATCCATCCATCTCAACCAAGAGTTGATTTAATGTCTGCTCTCTCTCGTCGTGGCCTCCGCCAAGACCGGCTCCCCTTCTCCTTCCAACTGCATCTATCTCATCGATAAAGACAATACAGGGGGCATTTTTCTTGGCCTGCTCAAACAGGTCCCTAACCCTACTGGCGCCTACACCTACAAACATCTCGACAAAGTCTGAACCGGATATGGTGAAAAAGGGAACCCCTGCCTCACCGGCAACAGCCCTACTTAAATAAGTTTTACCAGTACCGGGTGGACCTACTAATAGGACCCCTGTAGGTATCCTTGCGCCTATTTCAATATACTTTCTAGGGGCCCTCAGGAAATCCACTATCTCCTTGAGCTCCTCCTTTTCCTCCTCTAAACCTGCCACCTCAGAAAATGTGACAATCTTACCTTCCTCTTGCTTGTGAAGCCTTGCCCTAGACTTACCAAAGGACATGACTTTACCTCCACCACCTTGTGATTGCTGCATGAAGACAAACCAAAATACTACAAATACTAGAACAACTAAAATAGTTGGAATAGCACTTACCCAAATAGGTGTGGTAGGCTCCAAATCAGAACTCAAGGCCAGGGCACCACTGTCTACCTTATCTTTCAAATAGTTATCATAAAAAGTGTCCTGCATCTGATAGGGCAAAACAGTAGAGAACTGGGTATTGTCCCTAAACTTCCCATTTACTTCTCTTCCCACAATTTTTATACTTTCAATTCTATTTTCATTCAAATGTTCTACTAACTCGGTTACATCTATTACCATTATCTGTTCAACATCGTTGCCCAAGGTCTTTACTAAAAACATAATCAATATTACTATTAGCAGATACACACTAATCCCCTTAAAAAATCTTCTCAATACTAATCCTCCCTCCTTTTACGACTAAGTAACATCTATATATTATAGCATTTTTGAAAAGCCTTTTCAATACAAGAGATTATTTATATACTTCTTCCTTTAGGGCGGCCACATAGGGAAGGTTTCTTCCTATTTCGGCATAGTCCAGGCCATAGCCTACTACAAATTCATCGGGTATAGCAAACCCCAAATAATCTACTTCTACATCTACTTTTCTTCTTTCAGGTTTATCCAATAGGGCACATACCTTAACGGAGTTGGCTCCCCTTTTTCTCAGATTGTCTGTTAAATATGCCAGGGTATATCCCGTGTCGATAATATCTTCCACTATGAGGACCTCTTTATTTTCTACACTGAAATCTAAATCCTTGATTATCCTAACTTCTCCAGTTGAAGAAGATGTCCTGCCATAACTAGATACGGCCATGAAATCTATAGATACCGGCATTTTAATATTTCTTGCCAAATCCGACATAAATATGAAGGCACCCTTTAATATACCAACTAGGAGTAAATTTTTGCCCTCGTAGTCATGGGAAATTTGTGACCCTAGTTCCCTTACCTTCTCTCTAATACTATCTTCTTCTACCAATATTTCTTTTATTAACTTTTCCATCCTGCTCCTCCTCTTTTTTAACTCTTGTATAGGGGCTTGTAGGATATGGCTAGGATCTTTTTTGTCTCCTCTGTGACCTTGTAGAGCTCACTTGTCCTGTATCCCACTACCCACAAGATGTTTTGTCCATCCACCACAAGGGGAATCTCATCCCGCAATTCCCTAGGAACTTTCTCATCCATAAAGTAGTCCTTGAGTTTTTTTCTGCCCCTCATTCCATAGGGTGCAAACCTATCCCCATCTCGCCTATTTCTGATTTCCAATTTGCCTATTAGCTTATTGTAATCAAAATACTTGACCTGTCTTTCCCTATCTAGGGCCAAATTTGCATCATAATCAAATATACTAGTCTCAAAATAATATCTACTTAAAATAGTAAGGTTCCCAGGTATGGCAAGTCCATAGGAGTAGTTCTTCTTCCCCTTGTCCCGGGACCTCTCTATAATTATGTCGTCATAGCTGACCCTTGCCACAAGCCCATTTAATAGGTCTATTTCCTTACCAGTTCTTTCCCCTATAAATAGCTTTAGGGCTGCAAGTATATGCACTTCTCCAATGCCCTGCAGTGAACCATTGATCTTTAAAATCATGTTTCTTATGACTCTCTGCTGTATGGCCCTGTGCAATTTCAAAAACTCGTTCCTATCTAAGATTATACTATGGTTTTCATCTTTAATCAGCAAATTACTGTATTTTTCTTCAGTGTATTGGTCTAAAAAATCCACATCTGTATGGAAAATCCTAGACATCCTCCACAAGGTTTCTATGATATTTGGATTAAAATTATTCTCTACATAGGGTATAAGTTCTAATCTGACCTTATTTCTAGTATAAATTGGCTGTAGGTTGGTTTTATCTAAGACTGTTTCTATCTTTTTCTCCTCAATGTATTCCTCGATTTCCTCCCTGCTTATACCCAGGATAGGGCGTATTATATCATCATATTTAAAGGACATGCCCCTTAGACCATCTATTCCGCTCCCCCTCATGATCCTCATGAGCAAGGTTTCGGCCTGGTCATTGAGATTGTGAGCGACTGCGATTTTCCCGCCACCATGTTTCCTGGCTATCTCCCTAAAGAAGCCATATCTCAACTCTCGTCCAGCTTCTTCTGCTGTAATTCCCCTTTCCTTTCCATACTGCTCCATACTCACGTCAATGGTATAGTAGGGTAAATCTAAGTCCCTGGCGACCTTCTCTACAAACACCTGATCACTCCTGGCCTCTTCTCCCCTTACACCATGGTTTACATGGGCAATAAAGATATTAAATGCTATTAACTCCCTGATTTCCAGCAAACAAAATAGTAGGGCCATAGAATCTGGCCCTCCTGATACGCCAATGACTATATTGTCTTCTTGGTCAATTAAATTATACTCCCTTATAACATCTAAAACCTTTTCTTTCATGCAATCACCTAAATATTGGATAAGTTCAATTATTTTCCTTTTGAATTCAATATATATTTATTATAGCCTAATTGTCAACATAATTCTAAGTTTTTTTAAATATTCTTCCACACCTTCGTTACTAAAACTGTCATATCATCCTTGGCATCAGCCCCTTGAGCCTTGGCCATTTTTATTATGGTATTGGCTATGGTTTGAGGATTTATGCTTTCTATTTTCTTTATCATGTCCCTTACCCTTCCCTCTCCCCTCCCAGCAGGTCCGTAGGCCTCCAGCACTCCGTCTGACATCATCACTATTATATCCCCATCTCCTATATAGCCCTCATAAATATTGAAATCAACTTCTTCCAACATGCCTACAGGCAGGGATGAGGAGTTAATTATTTCCACCTTATTCTTTTTTTTGATAAATGTTGCCGGTGCACCAGTCTTAATCACTTGAAACTTACCCGAATAAAGATCTACAAAGCCAATATCCATGGTGGCAAACATTTCCCCATTAGATTTTGCCCTAAGTACCGAATTTATAGTCCTTAATGCCAAATCTTTTTCTATATTTGCCTCCATTAGCCTTTCAAGTAAGGAGACTGCTGTTTTACTCTCTTCCTTTGCCTTCCTTCCAATCCCCATCCCATCGCTGATGACAATATAGTGGGTGTTATCTGTTTCACCAAAGGTATAGCTATCTCCAGATACCTTCTTGTCCGAATTCAATCCCAGGGCAACCTTGGTAGCCACACTGTACCTATTTTCCCTGATTAGTTTGAATCTTAGCTGTCTTTTTTGCAGATCCCTGACACTGTTGTTGCAAATTAGGCTAGACCCCAAACAGTCAGCCATGGTAGCCTTTATTTTATCCAGAGACTGACCTGGTTTATTTAAATCAAGAAATATATCATAGTTATTCTGACCTGTCACTGCCACAGATACATCCTTGATATCTATCCTCTTGTTTTTCAGTTGGCTATATAGGTTTTTCTCTATCTCCTCGTCAAAGCTCGGTCTTTCATAGACATCTGCGGCTATGCCTTCCATTAGCTTACCAAATCCCTTTAGTTGTTCAGATAACAATATTCTGTTTTGGTTTAACCTGCTTTTCCAGCTCCTATCTAATTTTAGCCTTTCAACTGACCTGTCTACCCTTTCCAATAGCTCCTTTGGCCTAGAACAAAATTTATAGGCTTCGGAGTAGGTCGATTCATCTATGCCCTTGCTTTCCACTATGCCAAATAGGTTGAAAAACTTGTGATATGTATTGTAGTAGTTTTCCTTCCAACAACTGTCGTATTTATAGCACCTAAGACATAAATCATTGGCTATGGAGTCTACTAAACCATAAATCTCTCCCGTATCGTGATAGTCCCTCTCCTTGGCAGTATCTTGAAAGGTAAGGCTTAGGTTGTAAAACAAATCGGCCATTCTATTTATCTTTTTCAGAGCTATCTCGTCTCTTTTACGATTATAGGCCTTGTCCATATTGAAGTCTATAAAAAGCAATTGACTTAATTTTTGGTTCATTGTCTTGGAAATTAAGGTAAAGAGCAGGGCAGCTATGGCTATTTCTTTTATTCCAATAAAGCTTGTCCCCATTCGATTTATATAGAAAGATACGAGGCCATTGCCTAGAAAGAGCCCCAGTACAAGTCCAATTTTACCTAAATCTTTAAATACACCTGACATCAGGCCTGCTACACTCAAGATGGCCAATATAAAGGGCATTTCCGGATGAGATATATAGGATATCATACCCAATATCAAGCCAACTCCTCCACCTAGGAATGCCCCTTGATTGTAGGCAAAGCTCAAGACAATCAGCAGACTGATGACATTCTTTACCTGAATGCCAAAAAAGGCCAGATCCTTAAAACCTGCCAATACAAGTGCCATGACAATTAGGCTGGATATAGAGGGGATTTTAGATGAGAATAGGTATATGACGGTAAATGCTACTAGACTTTCAAATATAACCATAATCACATCGTAAAGAAATAGGCTGTCGTTTGTCAAGACACCCAATATCCTAAAGACAAAGAAAATAATGCTGCTTATGAGGACAGCCTTGACCTGGGAGTAGTCCTTTTCATCCTTCTTTAATGCGAAAAAGACATAAACACCTATCTCTGCCAAGATGTAGCTCATGGTTCCAAGGCCATGGACATTTATGCTGCTGGCCACTGCCCCCACTAATATACCCATGCTTAAACCATCAGATATTGTATAGGCGGCCAAAAATGCAAAGGCAAAGGGTGTCAAATTGTTAATCAAGGTGGCTCGTCCCAAAAGAAAGGCCATCAAGGCCATGAATATTATCTTTTTATCTATTAACTTGAGTCTATTCCAGTCCCTCTTGTTCACAAGAGAATCCATTTTAATCATATTTACATCCCCTTCCCAATTTTAATGTAATCTTAACAAAATAAGCTAAGATAATTTGTCAAAAGGGGGATGCTGGTTAAAGATAATTCGGACATATATTTATGACTTTCCCTATGGCCCTGTATGTTTTTGTTTTATAATGGAAGATTTCATTGACTTTAAGGCTAATAAAAAAAACCGGATATTCCGGTTTTATAAATCCATCGCACTGGTTGCTTTTTTGTGTCTAAAACTAGTACTCTTTTTTGTATCTCTTGTTTTTAATTGATCTTGTTTTTCATTGCTATCCTTCAAAAACTTATTTAGCTTATCCTCAAAAGACATGTACCTTTGTTTATCATCCTTCCATTCGTATTCATCAGGTTGAGCATTCTTGGATTTTGCTTGCCTAATAGAAAGGCTAATTTTCCCTTCGTCGGAAATAGATAAAATTTTAACCCTGACCTTTTGACCTTTTTTCAAACAATCGGTTACTTTTTCTACGTATTCTTGAGATATTTCTGAAATGTGAACAAGCCCACTTTTCCCCTCCGGCAATTGAACAAATGCACCGAAATTCGTCAACCCTGTAACAGTGCCATCAACCACTTCTCCTACAGCTAAAGACATAAATAAATGATTCCTCCTTAAAAAATTGTATTATAAACTCAGTATATATTAGAAAGCTACTATTGTCAATTGCTTCTAGTCTTTCTTAGGGTGAAGAATGGGTTTTTCTTTTTGTTTTTGTCAATATAAATTATTTCCCTAGGTTTTACCATGCCCAAATCTTCCCTTGCTATTTTTTCTACGAATTTTAATGTATCGCTGATTTCTATTTCCTCGTTTAGTTCCTGGATTTCCTCTTTCAAGATTTCCGTTTCACTGGTGATTTTGTTCTTTTTTATATTCAATTCCCTAGCCAATTTACTCTGATTCCAGAATATTACACCTACATACAATAGAATTAAAGAAAATAATAAGTGCCCTAGTTTGAATCTCCTTCTCTTTTTTCTCATGAAATCACCACCTACTAGTATTATTCTACAGGAAATCAAAAACTCCTTTATTTTTTTGAGGAAATTATCTTTTTATACCTCTTAGTTTCTCTTACTACTATAATAAAGGTTTTCTTTATCTTTTTCAATATGGGCGACAACTTTTTCCTGCCCAAGGCAAAGGGGTAGAATATTGCAGATATGACAAAGCCAATGGACCTTCCTACTCCTCGGGAGAATTTGATACAAATTGGATAAATATAGGGACTAAATACCCTTATATATATGAAATTACCCAGGAAGAAGGCCAAGAAAATGTATCCCCGAATTTCCCCCCAGTTGCTTTTTATAAGGGTAAAGATGAATATACTGGCAGCAATCATCCAAAATATTAAGTCTCCTAGATAGGTTATTATTTTTTTAGGCTTTGAAAGATACCTGATTGTCCTATATATATCGTATATAAAACCAGTAACTAGGCCCCCATACACCGTCGTAAGAAAAATATGCACTTCTACCAACATAGATATTTCCATCTTATTTCACCCACAGATTTATTTAAATAATCTTCCCATTATATTTTTGGATACTGCTTCCCTAGAAGAATAATTAATCCCATTTACCTTCCCATCAACAATCACACTTCCTTCATCTAGGTTGAGTTTGGAAATATTTAGTCCCTCTCCCTTGACCGTTATGGCCCCCTTGATAGTGTTTAAGATTACTGTATTGTCATTGTAGCTTTCCACCTGTTCCACCCCTGTAATTGTAATTTTTTCTCTGTCCTCTATGCTTATATTTTGATTTTTAAACCTTATTCTATTTTCAGTCATTAATTATCCCCCCTATCTATTAATATTTATGAAAAAAAAAGACTTTTATTACAAAGTCTTTTATTTCACGGTTCTATATAGTTCTTTGGAGGCATCCTTCCTTGGATTGTCAGTGGTGTCTAGTACTTCTATTTCCATGGGATTGCTAAAATTTATCTCTACCCTGTCCCCTACCTTTACCTCGTCCCCAGGTTTTGCTAATTTTCCATTAATCAGCACCCTCCCCTGTTCACAGGCTTCCTTGGCTATGGTCCTCCTCTTTATTATCCTTGCATTCTTCAGGTACTTATCAATTCTCATAAAAACCTCCGATTAAAAAATCAGGTCAAAGACCTGATTTTTACTTATTAACTATTTCCTTAAGGGATTTACCTGCCTTAAATACTGGTGCCTTTGAAGCTGGTATTTTAATAACTTCTTCTGGGTTTCTAGGGTTTCTGCCTTCTCTGGCCTTTCTTTCCCTAACTTCAAAAGTACCAAAACCAACTAATTGAACCTTGTCACCGCCTTCTAAGGTTTCCTCTACGGATTTGATAAAAGCATTCAATGCAGCTTCTGCATCCTTTTTAGTTAAATTGCTTTTCTCTGCTATACTAGATACCAATTCAGCTTTGTTCATAAAATATTCCTCCTCATAGTTTATATTATTAATTTTTAATTAATAATTCGTTAATTAAAAGCTTGCCATCTACTAATAATATTAGCATTTTAGTGAAATTTATGTAGCTTTGCTTCATTCCACAATTGCTCCATCTCTTCTAAGGTCAAATCTTCAAGGTCTATACCATTTTCCAAATTACCTTCCATGAATTCAAATCTCTCAAGAAACTTGTTTATGGTACGGTTTAAGGCAACTTCCGGGTTTATCTTTAGAAATCTAGCTAGATTTACCACTGCAAACAATAAATCTCCCAATTCGCCTTCTATCTCCTCGTGACCCTCATGGTATTTTTCCATTGCCTCCAGAAGCTCGCCATGTTCCTCGACAATTTTGTCTAGAGGCCCCTGGATATTGTCCCAATCAAAACCAATTTCAGCTGCCTTTTCCTGCATCTTAAAACTGGTCATTAGGGCAGGCAATTTTGGTATATCCCTTAGTTTATCTGTAAAGCTATGGATATTTCTTTTGGCATATTTTAGCACATTCCAATTATATACTACTTCATCGGAATTTTCTACATCTATTTTGGAAAAAACGTGGGGATGCCGATAGATTAATTTATTGCAAATACTTGATGTTACCTCATGTAAATTAAATTCACCTTCTTCCTCCCCTATTTGAGAGTGAAAAACGACCTGTAATAGTACATCACCTAATTCCTCTACAATTCCGTCTATATCTCCCTTGTCTATAGCATCTGCTAACTCATATGCTTCTTCTATGACGGACTGGCGTAGACTATCGTGGGTCTGCTTCATATCCCAAGGACATCCATCTTCTGACCTTAACAATTTCATTATACCTAATAAATCTTGAAAATCAAATACTTTCTTAGGCTTTTCCCCTATTTTTGGGACATAAAGACTAGTTAAGGAGTCAGTTTTGCTAATTCTGTCCAGATCATATATGGGAACTAGTAGCTTTTTTTCGTCTCCTTCTATACCTGCACTCTGCACTAGGTAAATTTCGTAGTCATCACCATAGATTTCTGACAATATTATCTTGGCATCTGATAGTATCCTCTCATTGTATACCTGAGTTATAATCATATCGGAATTTATATCTATTACAAGGCTGCTGAGGAACTCACCATCTACTATCTTTAGCCCCCCTATTGGATCCCTGCCTACCAATTCAACAATAGGTTCGATAAAACTCATACCTGAAATAATTTTGATATCCGCTTCCAAGGAGAGTAGGATTTCCACTGACTTCTCTGCCACTAGGGGATTTCCGGGAACATAATAGTTTATATCTCCCCCTTTTTTTGATTCCTCAATTAATTCCAGGGCAATTTTCCTGTATAGGTCTTTGAAATCCTCCTCACTTTCATATATGTAATCAAAGCTGCTATAGGGGATATCCCTGTCCTGAAAATACTTCACTGTAGGGTGTTTTTCTGTCCTTAAAAAATTTCTATCTCCTGAATTAATTCTATTGATGGCCCCCATGGTCAGGGAATCTATACTTCCTGGCCCAAGGCCTACTATATATATCTTACCCATGCTATTTCTCCTTTGCTCTTACTTAATCAATTTAAACTTATCCACTAATTTCCCAAGTTTATCTCCCTTAGGCAATAGGCCCAAGTCCTCTGAGCTGATGGACCCTGTGACTAAGAGGAGCACAGCATATAAAATTACCCCCACTACTATGGCTACTACAGTGGAAAGTTTGCTCCCTAGCCTAGCCACTAGGAATGAATAGGATAAAAAGGCCAGTAAGGCCATTCCCACTGCGGAAATAAAGGGTTTTATAAATACAGACATGACGTCTAACTTGACCTTTGCATATTTCTTTACAGAAATTAGGTCCAGGATTGAGGCAATTCCATAGGCTGTAACCGTGGAAAAAGCTGCACCGTAAATATTTATCTGGGGTATCCTAGTCAAGGTATATGAGAGTATAACCTTTGCCACAGCTCCCACAAATAGGTTTACTGCTGGGACTATGGGCCTACCTAGGCCCTGTAAGATGGCTGACAGGGATTGTACCAAGGTAAGGAAGATGACCCCAAAGGATAAGATTGACAAGAGCTTGGCTGTATTAATTATGGTGTCCATATCATTTTTATAGTAGAGAAGCTCTATTATGGGCCTGGCCAGGGCATATAAGCCCAGGGCCGCCGGAAGCCCAATCAGTAATGTAATCCTAATGCCTGAGGATATAATATCCTCCATTTCCCTTCTATTCTTTCTGGCATTTGCCCTGGATATGGCAGGTACTAGGCTTATGGCTATGGCTACAGACAGTACCTGAGGCAAATTAATCAAGGTAGATGCCATACCCTTTAGATTTCCGTATAAGCCGTTTGCCAACTCCTCCGTATAGCCTATGGACTGTAGCTGTTTTAGGACTATGACCAGGTCGATGGTATCCATAATGGGTACAACAGATGCCCCTATGGTAATTGGAATCGAAATAAGCAAAAGGTCCTTTATAATCTGATTTACCCTATAGTCATCTGATATCTTGGTTAAACTTAGCTCCTCTTTTACTGTTCCCCTGCCCCTTATATAGACTATAGATATGACTATTAAACCTGCCAAGGCACCCATGGACCCTCCAAAGGACGCACCACCTGCCGCCATGGGTATTCCCCTATCCAAAAGTAAATAGGTCAAAAACAGGCCTACTACAACCCTAAAAAACTGTTCTACTATCTGCGATAGGGCTGTTGGTGTCATGGACTGCCTGCCCTGATAAAATCCCCTAAAGGCCGCCATAATCGGTACAAAGAACAAGGCCGGCACCAAGGCTATTAGGGAATAATAGGCATTGCTGTTGCCCAATCTATTGACTATATTGTCTGCCTGAACTAGGACAAATAGGGATGTGATTACCCCGCCTAAAAATAGGCCCATTAGGGCTACCTTAAATACCTTAAAGGCATTTTTATAGTCTCCTATGGCCCTTCTCTCAGATACCAGCTTGGCTATGGCTATTGGAAAACCAGCCGTAGATATGGTCAGTAGCAAGGTATACAGTGGATAGGCTGTTTGATAGTAGCCCATGCCCTCAGATTTAATTATATTGGATAAGGGGAGCCTATATACGGCACCTAGTATTTTTACTATTATTCCCGCTATACCCAATACAGCGGCTCCCTTTAGAAAATCTCTATCCATATACTATCCCCCTAAGAATCGATTATAGTTTAAAATCCTTTTTAAATCCTATCATATTATATCACTTACCATTTCATAATAACACAGATAAAAGATAAAACCTACCCTTTTGGGGTAGGCAGTCTTATCCTTCCATTTGTTTTGATAGAAAACCGGCTGCTGTTTCAGCCAACTTCATTTCCAATTTTCCCATATCTGCATCTTCATCCTTTGATAGCATGATTACAGAACCAATGGGATCTCCCTGCATGACTATCGGAGCAATTACCTGGGAGGAATACTTATCAAAGTTTCCATCCTCATAGGTTATTTTAATTGGTTTCTTATCGCTTTCAGTTAAGTAGTTACTTCTATTTTCAATTAATTTTTCTAATTCTGGACTAATCCTTTTGTCGAGATATTCCCTTTTCGACCCTCCAGCTATGGCTATTATATAGTCCCTATCGGATATCATAGCTGTATAATTTGTGCTCTCGTATAGAGAATCGCAATACTCCTGCGAAAACTCATTTAATTCTCCAATGGGGGAGTATTTTTTAAGTATTATTTGACCTTCTCTATCTGTAAATATCTCTAAAGGATCCCCTTCTCTAATTCTAAGGGTTCTTCTGATTTCCTTTGGAATAACAACTCTACCAAGTTCATCTATTCTTCTGACAATTCCCGTAGCCTTTTTCATTCCTAACCTCCTAGCTGAATATTTAGTAGTGAGTTTATTATTAGGCTATTGGGGAATTTTTATTCACTATTGGAAAAATAGGCTAAAATATTTTTACCTTGGCTCCATCTCTTATTTCCTTCAAGTTTTCCTGGTATTTCTCCTCCTGTAAAATAAGTATTATATCATCTTCCAATGACTCTAGGCTGTCTTTTTTATCCTCTAAAAGAATTATATGGTATCCAACCTCAGTCTTTACTAGGCCGCTAAGTTCCCCAATATTTAAGGCAAAGGCCGCTTCTTCAAATTCAGCTATCATATCTCCCTTGCGAAAATACCCTAGATCTCCGCCCCTAGCACCTGAACCCTTGTCTGCAGATAATTCAATTGCAAGCTCCTCAAATTCTTCTCCATTTTCCAATCTTTTTAGAACTTCATTCCCCTCGTCCTCTGATTTTACCAGTATGTGACTAGCCCTGACGACAACTAGGTCATCCTTGTTCTCGTCAAAAAAAGTCTCTATCTCCTGCTGGCCAATAGCTGTATTTTCCATGAAGTTTTCCCTGTGTTTATTGATTAAAAGCCCCCTTCTCAAGTTATCCTCTAGGAATTTTCTCGACATGTTGTTTTCTTCTAGGGATTTTTCAAATTCTTCTTCTCCACCCATCATGGCAACTAGCCCATCTATCTCTTCCTGTATCTCATCTTCATTTACTACAATGCCTTCCTTGCCTGCTTCTCTTTCAATTATCCTCTCTATGATGAGCATTTCAACTATCTCGTCCCTTAAGAGCTCTGCCCTTGTCTTTCCAGTATCGGCATCGATTTGTTCCATGGCTCCTTCCCCAAGCTGCTGCTCATTTATTCTCTTATAGACTTCAAATTCCATATTAAATTCTTCCTCTGTGATGCCAATATTGTCGACCTTGGCTACCAAGGCTTCATCTTCTTTTGCACACCCTACTAGGCCAAATACAATAGCCATCAATAGGGCTGCTATCCCTATCTTTTTTATGTTTATATACAATTATAACATCCTCTCTTATCTATTTCCTACGTCTCTATCCATTATATATTATTCTAATGGCTATTAAAACTACTAATTTTTTCTACTAGGGATTTTAGCTCTGAAAGGGGCCTATCATTCCACCTAATCTTCAGGGCTGGCTCCTTGGATAGATCCATAATCAGTTTTTTCCCATATTCATTTGATAGCTGACCAAGTAATCCCAAGGAAATATTGTCTATGGAATCAAATTCTAGGATTAGTTCATTTTCATTTTGAAAGATGTTTTTTATATTGTTTTTGCTGGCTAGGTACCTTATATAGGATATATCCATGAGGTTCTCTAGCTCCTTGGGTACATCTCCAAATCGATCTATCAACTCATCTATCAAGTCCCTGTATCCCCCTAGACTGGTTATTGATGCTATTTTTTTGTATATTTCTATTTTTTGTATTTCATCCTCTATATAGGAGCTGGTAATATAACCATCTACCTTGATGTCAATTGTAGTATCCAGTTGTCGCTCTACCACTTCCCCCTTGAGTTTTTTGATGGCCTCGTGCAGATACTTAATATATAAGTCATAGCCTATGGCCTCTATGTGCCCATGCTGTTCAAGCCCTAAAAGATTTCCTGCTCCCCTAATTTCCAAGTCCCTCATGGCAATTTTAAAGCCGGAACCAAATTCGGTAAATTCCCTGATGGCCCTTAGCCTTTTTTCTGCTATCTCAGTAAGTACCTTGTTTCTTTCATAGGTAAAATAAGCATATGCAATCCTATTGGACCTGCCCACCCTGCCCCTTAGCTGATATAACTGGGATAGGCCCATCTTATCTGCATTGTGGATTATTATTGTATTCACATTTGGTATATCTAAGCCGGTTTCAATAATTGTAGTGCATACCAGAACATCTATTTCCTTTTCATAGAAATTAATCATTACAGCCTCTAATTCCCTCTCACTCATCTGCCCGTGACCTATTCCAAATCTGACCTCTGGGACTAGTTTTCTCAGATATGAGGTGAATTTATCTATACTTTCTACCCTATTGTATACTAGATAGACCTGTCCTCCCCTGGCCGCCTCCTTCAATATGGCGTCCCTAATCATCTGTTCATTGAATTCTACCACATAGGTCTGGACAGGATACCTTTCCTCCGGTGGTTCTTCTATGACAGACATATCCCTAATTCCCGACAGGGACATGTGAAGGGTCCTGGGAATGGGGGTTGCTGTAAGGGTAAGTACATCTACGGTTTCCTTGTACTTCTTCAGGGTCTCCTTGTGTTTTACCCCAAATCTCTGCTCCTCATCTATGATAAGTAGGCCCAAATCCCTGAAGCTTACATCCTTTGACAAGAGTCTATGGGTGCCTACTACTATGTCAACCACTCCAGATCTTAGGTTTTCTATGGTTTGCTTTTGCTGTCCCTTGGTCCTAAATCTACTCAGCATATCTATCCTTACGGGAAAACTTGAAAATCTCTCTAAAAGGGTATTGTAGTGCTGCTGGGCCAGAATAGTTGTCGGCACCAAGAATGCGATTTGCTTGCTATCCAACACCGCCTTAAATGCCGCCCTCAAGGCTACCTCTGTCTTTCCATATCCCACATCTCCGCACAGAAGTCTATCCATTGGCTTTTGCCCTTCCATATCCATTTTAATATCTTCTATGCTCCTAAGCTGACCCTCAGTTTCCTCATAGGGAAATAGGTCCTCAAATTCCCTCTGCCATTGTCCGTCCTCGGAATAAGCAAAGCCCTTC
>JBBAEY010000018.1:0-29895 GCA_041655755.1 Tissierellaceae bacterium | reverse complement strand
ATGGCCCAACGACATACTATTAGAAGGTAAGAAAATCTGTGGTATCTTGACGGAAATGAGTGCAGAATTAAATATAGTCGACTTCATAGTAATGGGAATTGGGGTCAATGTAAACTTTGACCAAGGGGATATACCTGAAGATCTAAGGTCTAAGGCAAGTTCTATTAAGATATATAGGGGAGAGGAAATCAATAGGAAGGAACTTGCTGCACAAATACTCAATGAGTTTGAAAAACTCTATATAGATTTCAAGGAAACTGGGGACATTGGCCAATCGATTAAGATATGCAGGGAAAACTCCATACTTCTTGGAGAAGAGGTAAGGATAATCAGGGGAGATGAGACCCTCCTAGTAAGGGCCCTGGACATCAGCGAGGACGGAGGATTGCTGGTGGAATTCCCCGACGGCTCCATGGAAAATATGTACTCTGGAGAGGTTTCCCTGAGGGGGCTCGACCAGGCCTAGGCCCTGCCCAATCCCCCTGATTTGCCGATTATGGGAATGAACCTTATGGCAACTAGGGATGCTATTATGAGTTTTACTATATCGCCGGGCAAAAATAGTAAACAGGCCATCTTAAATACTGCTCCAAAAGACAGTCCTCTCGCCATCATGGTATTTAAAATATAGTACATATAGGGCAGGCCAAATAGGTAGATAATCACAGTGCCCACTATACTGGAAATCCAAATCCTTGCAGGGTCAATCCTTCCATTTAGGTGGGATATCTTCCCCACAATCAGGGCTGCTACCATGAAGCCTATGATAAATCCGAAGCTGGGCCTGAGGATTGCCTGTGGCCCCCCAGTGAATCCCGTAAATATGGGCAGACCGACTAGGCCTAGGAGTAAATAGGCCAATTGGGACAGGAATCCTAGCCTTGGACCTAGGACTAGGCCGGATAGGAGAACGAACAGGGTCTGGAGGCTAATGGGTACCTCTCCCAAGGGAATACTAACAAAGGCACCTATGGCAGTCAGGCCAGTAAACATAGATACATAGCTTATTTCTTTTGCAGTAACTTTCATCTTTACCTCCATTGTCAACTTGTTACTATACTTTAGTTTACATACAGATATTATATTATTTTCAGGGGATTGTCAATAGAAGGAAAAGTCAAGCTGTCTATTTATCCTATTTTGTTATGACGAATTTGTGATATAATCTTATTATGATATTGAAAGGTAGGGATTATATGAAACTAAAACAATCAACTGTGGCGGATTTGGCCTTGCTGTCTGTGGCTGTAATTTGGGGTGGCGGATTTATAGTAACTAAGAATGCCCTAGATCATATAGGGCCTTATTATTTGCTCTTCTTTAGATTTGTCATAGCAGCCTTGCTTTTAGGGGCAATTCTATTTAAAAAGATAAGAAATGCCAAGTTAAAGGATATAAAGGCGGGAATGATTATCGGTGTATTCTTATTTGCAGGATTTGCAACACAGACTTTCGGGCTTCAATACTCGGAGGCCGGAAAGGTAGCATTTATAACGGCGACAAATGTGGTAATGGTACCCTTTATCTACTGGGCTATATCCAAGAAGGTCCCCGATAAGTTTGATTTAATAGCTGCCCTTATGTGCTTTGTGGGCATTGGAATCCTCAGCTTCAACAGGGATTTTTCCATAAATATTGGGGACTTGCTTACCTTGATCTGTGCCCTAATGTATGCTTCCCAAATTGCCGCAATAGGTTATTTTGCAAAGGAATCAGATCCCTATGTACTGGCAGTAGTCCAAATGGCTACGGCAGCGGCACTTTCACTCTTCTTTGCCCTGGTATTTGAGGGTACAGATTTTCATTTAAAAACAAATACCATAGTTCCAATCCTTTATATGGCCCTATTGGGGACCATGTTTGCCTTCCTCATACAGACGGTGGCTCAGAAATATACCAGCTCCACCCATACGGCAATTATATTGAGTCTTGAGTCCGTATTTGGTAGCACCCTAGCTATCATCATATTGAAGGAGGCCCTGACCGTTAAATACTTTATTGGTTCACTGGCAATTTTATTCTCCGTCATCACCTCGGAGACCAAGTGGGGATTTTTGAAGCCCAAGGACAAAATGAATGCATAGGAGGGAGACCTTTCATGAAGATTTATATATTGGACAGGAGTTCTCAGGATAGAAATGCCCTGAAGAGGATAATACTAAGCAACAATCTAGGATCCCTAGCTGGAGAATCTGGGGGCTCTGAAGAGGCCCTGGAGGAAATAGCCGACATAGTTCCTGACCTCCTCATCTTTGACCTATTAGGTGACCAGGAGAAGGGCTTTACCCTAATTGAAAGCCTAAGGGAGAGAAGAATCAAGTCTAATTACCTGATAATTTCTGATATGGTTTCAAAGGAAATAGTAGAAAAGGCCTATAGGCATGGAATTGAATACTATATTTGCAAACCCATCAACGACTTTGAGATTAAATCCGTGGTAAAAAAGATAAGGGACAGGGTTTATCTGGAAAGAAGGATAGGAGAAATACGTCAATTATTTGACGATATAACTCATCTTCCGAAACAAACTGCATTACCCAGGGATTGTGAAGCTGATATCAAAACTATCCTTCTTAGGCTGGGAATTGTAGGAGAAAAAGGCAGCAAGGACATATTGATGGTCATTAGATATATAATAGAGAACAAGGTCAATATGAGTTATATGACCATAAGGGACATATGCTCCAAGTTCACGGACAATCCAAGGGTTATGGAGCAAAAAATGAGGAGGGCTATCAACATTGCTCTGATGAATATTGCCAGCCTGGGAATAGAAGATTATATGAATGAGACCTTTGTTGAATACTCTAATACCTTGTTTAATTTTGAGCAAGTCAAGAGGGAAATGGACTATATCAGGGGGAAATCCCAGGAAAAAGGGTCCATAAATATGAAAAAATTCATTACGGGCATCTATATATATTGTGAAAATGTTAATAGGTGATTGAGAAAACTTTAACAATTAATAATATTCAGAAAACAATTTTGAAACTTCTTGAATATTGTTGAGTCCTCTCCCTTATAATGGAGTCAATTCAATAAAAAGGAGGAGAATTATGGATAAGTTATTGGAATTAAATAGTTCGGTTAATAGTTTTGTATGGGGTCCACCTATGCTAGTTCTATTAATCGGTACTGGGGTTTACTTAACCTTCCGCACTAATTTCTTTGCTATTACCAAAATAGGCTACGTACTAAAAAACACATTAATGAAGATGTTTGCTAAGGAACAAAAGGGTGAAGGTGAAGTTACAGCCTTCCAGGCAGTTGCCACAGCTCTGGCTGCTACTATAGGTACTGGTAATATCGCAGGTGTTGCCACAGCCATCGCATCAGGTGGTCCAGGTGCCATATTCTGGATGTGGATTGCAGCAATTGTAGGTATGACTACTAAATTTGGTGAAGTCGTATTGGCCATCAAGTATAGGGAAAAGACTGAAGACGGCAGATTCGTCGGTGGTCCCATGTACTATATAGCCAAGGGTCTAAACCAAAAATGGCTGGCCTATATATTTGCATTCTTTGCAGCACTGGCAGCATTTGGTATAGGTAACATGACTCAGTCAAATTCCATTGCAACAGCTCTAAACGTTTCATTTAGCATTCCACCACTAGTTACAGGACTTGTAGTTGCCGTAGCATCAGGCATAGTCATCGTCGGTGGACTAAAGAGAATTGCTCAAGTAACAGAAAAATTAGTTCCATTTATGGCTGCCTTCTATATCTTAGGTGGTTTGGCAATCATAATCGCGAACATAAGCGCAATACCAGCTGCTCTTCAGTTAATTATTTCCTCTGCCTTCACTGGTAAGGCTGCATTAGGTGGATTTGCAGGTGCTACTATGGCACAAGCTATGAGATTTGGTTTTGCTCGTGGAGTATTTACAAACGAAGCTGGTCTTGGTAGTGCTCCTATAGCTCACGCTGCTGCTACTACTGACCACCCTGTAAGACAAGGTCTTTGGGGAGTATTTGAAGTATTTATAGATACAATAGTTGTAGCAAGTATTACTGCCTTGGCAATTATCTTGACTGGTGTTTGGGAAACAGGTCTATCAGGTACTGAATTGACTATGTCAGCTTTTGACACTGTTATACCTACATTTGGCGGATATATAGTTTCAGTTGGTGTATTGCTATTCGCATTCTCCACTATCCTAGGTTGGGAATACTATGGTGAGAGGGCTGCAGAATACTTATTTGGACCTAAGGTCAATATAGCTTACAGATTACTCTTTATACCTTTCGTCGTAATAGGTGCTATTGGCGGTCTTGAAGCTATTTGGGATATAGCTGATACCCTAAACGGTTTGATGGCTATTCCAAACTTAATAGGTGTTGCCTTGCTATCAGGAGTAGTAATTAAGGAAACTAAAGACTTCTTTGCAAGGGAAAAAGTATAGAAATAATATCATAGTATATAAAATAAAGAGGACGATTTCGTCCTCTTTATTTATTAATCATATCGTCCCTATACTTTTCCATGACACCTGCGAAGATTTCTGCACTGGTGGGTGGGGTATAGGTTATGGCATTGGCCCCTGCCTCTATGGTGGCTAGGATAGATTCATCTGTAGGACCGCCCGTTGCAATGATGGGCAGCTCCTTTCCAAATTCATCCCTTATCATTTTTACCAGGGCTGCTGTTTTTGCACCTCCGGAAATATTGAATATACTAGCTCCCGCCTTTAATTTTCCCCTGTAGTCGTCGCATTCCGATACCACTGTCGCTATGATAGGTATGTCAATTCTCTCCTTCATCTCCCCTATGACGTCATTGGCAGTAGGAGCATTTACCACTACGCCATAGGCCCCCATGAGCTCGGCCTGGAGGGCAATATCCGTAGATCTCCTTCCAGTTGTCAGGCCTCCCCCTACTCCAACGAACACTGGTACTGGTGCTACCTCCAATATTGCTTGTGTAATGGATAGCTGGGGTGTAAAAGGGTATACTGCTATAATGGAATTGGCATTAGCATTCTTTATGATGGCCACATCTGTGGTAAATAGCAGTGACTTAATCCTAGTGCCTAGGATTTTAATGCCACTTGCCCTGTAGATTACATGTGGTACCTCTATGATCCTAGACCTCAGCCTAGTCTTAACTTCTGGTATATATTTTTCTTTTTCCATAAAGCACCTCCTTAGTAAGTACATTATACACTAAAAAAATAAAGTTACATATATAGATTTTGAATTATTAGTAAAGAATTTCACTCTATTTCAAAATGGGTATTGCCAGAAGGGTTAAAAAGTGTTATTGTAAAGATAGATACACAATGCACTTTATATTATGTGTACCCATACATAGAGAGGAGTGGATATTATGAAGGAAATGAATATCAAGACTATTACCAGGTATGCGGTCCTCATGGCTCTAACCACTGTAATGACCATGGTAATTCATATACCGACTATTGGCACCAATGGTTATCTGAATCTAGGAGATATGGTAGTATTTTTAGCTGCCCTCCTATTGGGAAGAAAGGCAGGATTTATTGTAGGTGGACTGGGATCTGCCTTGGCAGACTTGCTCTTGGGCTATAGCCATTATGCACCCATTACCTTTATAGTCAAGGGATTAGAAGGGTATATTGCGGGGGCTATATTAGATACTAGATTGGGCAGCAGCAAGCCCATAATTGCAACTAGCATAGGAGCCATATGGATGGCATTTGGCTATTACTTTGCAGAGATCTTTATGTATGGTGCAAAGGCAGCCCTAGCTTCGGTGCCGGGTAATCTCATGCAGGGAATAGTGGGGGCGGTCACATCTGTTGCCCTGTTTATGGCCCTTAGGAGGACCAAGTCTATAAATGGATAAGACAAATAAAAACACAGGTATTTAACCTGTGTTTTTATTTTAAGCTCTCCTTTGTTTTAAGTCCTAGCTTGGGCAGGTATTCTTTTAATTCCGAATGTTTTTTCCCTTCGGAAGAATCCTTAATCTTTATATCTAGGTTTTCCCTGGCAACTGCCAGCATAAGCTTAATTCTGTTTTCCTGATTTACCCTTGTGGCACTGGGGTCGTAGTCAATGGGAACTATATTGGCTGCAGGGTACAATTCCTTTACCTTCTTCATCATTCCCTTGGCTACAATGTGATTGGGCAGGCAGCCAAAGGGCTGTGCACTGACTATATTTTCGTATCCGTTTTGTATTAGGTCTATCATTTCAGCAGTAAGGACCCATCCCTCACCCATTTTTACTCCCCTGTCTATGACTCCCTCAGTGAGGCCCCTGAGATGCATAAAGGATGATGGAGGGGTGAAGCCGCTATATTTTTTCACTGCACTTATTATCATTTCTTCGTACATATCTAGGTATTTCAAGATGCTGGCTGCAATGGCCTTTCTGATTTTAGAACCACCGTAGAGGTTGACATCTTCTACACTGTTGTTGACAGTGTACATGACGAAGCTCATGAGTCCTGGAACCATGACTTCGCAGCCTTCTCCAATTAAAAACTCTTCCAAATGGTTGTTGGCTAATTTCGAATATTTGACGTAAATCTCGCCTACGACTCCAACCTTTATCTTTACCTCGTTGAGTCTAGGAACTTTTTCAAAGGATTTAACTATGTCCCTAAGGTTGTTTTTTATGTCCTTGAGCCCATATCCCTTACTTTGTAAGAATTGACTTCCCAGTTCGTCTATCCAATGGTCGACTAGGGCCTTGGTCTCACCCTTATTTACTTCGTAGGGGAGTACCTGATTGTTGAGCAGCATGAGGGCATCACCGTATGTTACCCCTATGAGAAGCTTCTTGATCATGGGCAGGGTAAGCTTGAAGCCCCCTCCCCTTCCAAGACTGCCTAGGTCAAAAGCGATAACTGGTATGTGGCCATATCCAACCTTTTTCATAGCTTTTTTGATTAGAAATATATAGTTTGAAGCGCGGCAGCCCCCGCCTGTCTGGCTCATCATAAGGGCCACCTTATCTAAATCGTAATCGCCTTTTTTTAGGATATCTATCATCTGGCCGGTTACAAGGAGCGCTGGATAGCAAGTATCGTTGTGAACATATTTAAGACCCTCCTCTACGACAGAGGGGCCTTCATTTCTCAGTATCTCTACCTTAAAACCATATTCTTCAAAAATACTTTTAAATAAGGAAAAATGAATTGTGCACATGTCGGGAATTAAAATTGTGTAATCCTTATACATTTGATTCAGACTCCTTTCCTTGATTCAATGCTTCCATAAGGCTACGTAGTCTTATCTTAACCGCACCGAGATTTGTTATCTCGTCAATTTTTATTTGAGTATATATCTTACCCTCTTCCTCAAGTATTTCCCTTACTTCGTCGGTAGTTATGGCATCTATTCCGCAACCAAAGGATACAAGTTGTACCAGATTCATATTGGGCTTGTCTCCAATATATTTTGCGACTGAATAAAGCCTTGCATGGTATGTCCATTGATTTAGCACATCTGTATGGACCGCTGGCAAGTCATCTCCTATGGAGTCCTCTGATACGACAACTGCCCCCAACTGACAAATCAGCTTGTCGATGCCGTTGTTGATTTCGGGGTCTATGTGATAGGGCCTGCCGGCCAGCACAATAATGGGCAAGTCGTGTTTATAGGCATAGTCCATATAATGCTTTCCCATTACCCTTAGTTTTTCCAAGAAAGAATAGTGCTCTTCAAAGGCCTTGTCTGTGGCTATTTTAATCTCACTTATACTAATACCCTCAAAATACTTGGATAAAACAAGTTGCATCTTTTTTACAAAATCTTTTGGCCTATGAAGGCCTATATGGTCATAGATGAACTTAGTGCTTCTAGTCCTTTCCACATTGGCTGCTATGACCTCAGGATAGTAGGCTACTACGGGACAATTGTAGTGATTGTCTCCCAAGCCTTCATCTAGATTGTAGCTCATGGAGGGATAGAATATGGCATCTAAATCCTCATCTAAGAGGGCCTCAATATGGCCGTGGACTAACTTGGCAGGGTAACATACTGTATCCGAGGGAATGGTATGTTGACCCTTTAGGTAGAGTTTCCTATTGGAGCTTGGAGACTGGATAATCTCAAAGCCCAGTTCAGTAAAAAACCTATACCAAAATGGCAGCATCTCATACATATTCAAGGCCATTGGAATACCAATCTTGCCCCTATGTCCCTTTACAGGCTTGTAGGAATTCAGTAGTTTTATCTTATAATCGTATAGGCTGAGCTGTTTTGCTCCAGTTTTCTTTGTCAGAGGCTTTTCACAGCGGTTGCCACTGATAAATTTTCTATTGTTGTCAAAGGTATTCACAGTAAGGCTACAGTGGTTGCTACACAGCTTACATATACTAGCCTTTGTTTCGTGATAAAAGGACTTAAGGTCTTCCTTTGTCAATATGCTACTTTCATTCCCTGCATTATTTTTAGAGTAGAGGGCTGCACCGTATGCACCCATGAGCCCAGAAATATTGGGTCTGACCACATTTCGCCCGATTTCCATTTCAAAGGACCTGAGGACAGCATCGTTTAAGAAGGTTCCCCCCTGTACTACGATATTTTCTCCCAGCTCATCGGGACTTGTGGCGCGGATTACCTTGTAGAGGGCATTTTTCACCACAGATGATGACAAACCTGCCGATATATCCTCTATGGTTGCACCGTCTTTTTGAGCCTGTTTTACGGATGAATTCATAAATACAGTACAACGAGAACCTAGGTCAACGGGGCTTTCGGCATAGATACCTAGACTTGCAAAGTCCTCTATACCGTAGTCTAAGGCTCCTGCAAAGGTCTGTAAAAATGAACCACATCCCGAGGAACACGCCTCATTTAAGAAGATATTATCTATGACTCCGTTTCGAATCTTGAAGCACTTAATGTCTTGGCCGCCAATATCAATTATAAAATCCACATCGGGCTTAAATTTCTTGGCTGCTGTGAAATGGGCTATTGTCTCTACTATGCCATAATCAATTTGGAAGGCATTTTTGATTATTTCCTCTCCATATCCAGTTACGGCACTGGATATTATATTTATATGGGGATATTTGTCATAAAATTCAAGTAGAAAATCCTTTATAATGGATACAGGATTGCCACTATTGGGCAGGTACTTGGAGTAGAGGATATTCTCCCCTTCATCTACTATGGCAGCCTTTACTGTGGTGGAACCTGCGTCTATACCAAGGTAGGCTATTCCATTATATTCATCTGGATTTCCATATAGTACCTTTCCTTTCTCGTGTCTTGTGACAAATTCATTGTATTCCTCCTTGTTGGCAAACAGGGAGGAACTGGATACAAATTCTCCCTTGCCCGAGTAGTTTTCAATCCTATTGATTACAGACCTTAAATTTAGCTTTTGACTTTCTGGCATGTAGGCTGCACCTAGGGCCACAAAATTCAAGGAATCCTGGGGGCAAATCCCCTGGGTATCCAAGGTATCGTCAAAGCTTCGCCTAAGCTCGGATAGGAAGGTAAGGGGTCCTCCTAGATATACTATCTTACCCTTTAATTCCCTTCCCTGGGCAAGTCCTGCTATGGTCTGGTTGACTACTGCATAGAAAATACTAGCAGATACATCTGTTTTCTTCGCCCCCTGATTTAAGAGGGGCTGGACATCTGATTTGGCAAAGACGCCGCATCTAGATGCAATTGTATATACCTTCTCATGCTCCTTTGCCAATTCATTCATTTGGCCTGGATCTATATTTAAGAGAGTTGCCATCTGATCTATAAAAGCACCCGTGCCTCCTGCACAAGAACCATTCATGCGAACTTCTAGGCCATTGGTAAGGAATAGGATCTTTGCATCTTCTCCCCCCAATTCAATGACCACATCTGCATCGGGAATTAATTTTCCCACAGCCACCCGGGTTGCATACACCTCCTGGACAAAGGGGATTTCGCATCTATTGGCTAGTCCCATACCTGCCGAACCTGATATGGCAAGGTATACATAGTCATCTGGTTTACATTCTTCTACTATTCTCTTTAATAGTTCAACAGTCTTTTCAGTGATTTTAGAGTAATGTCTTTCATAGGACTTAAATATGACTTTGTCATTTCTATCTATTACCACTGACTTTAAGGTTGTTGAGCCTACATCGAGCCCAATCCTCATTTTTATCGTCCTTTCATATCTGTATAATTGTTAATTATAATATACCACAGTTTTTCAAATATTCAACATAAACACATAATTGACAAAGTCAGGGCTAGGCCCTGACCTTACTCTCTTACATAGTTTACGTACTTGTATTTTAGACCATTAAAATTAAATATTTCAGACTCCTTTTCTAGCCTCCATCCCTCTTCCCTGTCCAAATTGGGTATGCAGGTATCTGCTAGGGGAAAGACCTCTAGTATTTTTGTAATATAGGCCCTCTTACACTGGGAGAGCAATTGAATTGCAATATTGCCTCCTCCAATGACAAAGACCTCCATATCATCACTAGGATTGAGCCTAGACAAGAGTTCAGGCAGCTGGTCCAGGGAATGGATAATGTGAAAACCATCCCTGTAATAGCCTTCGTTTCTAGTGACTAGTATATTTATCCTATTTGCCAGGGGCTCCTGTTCTGGCAGGGCCTCTAAGGTTTTCCGGCCCATGACTATAATATTATTTTCAGTGAGGAGTCTAAATCTAGTTAAGTCATCGGGTATAGCAGTTAGCATATCTCCATTGACCCCTATATTCCAATTGTTGTCTACAGCAAATATTAGTATCATCTATAGTCCAAGCTCCTTACCTATAGGCTCTTTCATATGGCAGAGGATAATCCATCTTAATTCCCTGACTGTGTGCCATGTTCAATACAAAGTAGGGGTCGCGGAGGAAGCCCCTGCCTACTGCAACTAGATCGGCTCTTTCATTGTATAGTATTTCTTCAATCTGCCTGTACTCATCGATTAGGCCTACAGCAATGGTAGCTATATCACATTGATTTTTGATGGCCTCTGCATAGCTAACCTGATATCCTGGAAAGATGTCGAATTTAACATTAACCAGTCCTCCTGTACTGACGTGAACAAGATCTATATTTGATTTTACTTCATTTACAATCCTGACTATTTCCTCCTTGTCAATGCCGCCCTCTAGGTAATCGTCTGCAGTGACCCTGACAATGATTGGCTTTTCCTCAGGCCATATCTCCTTGATTGAGCTGAGGATTTCATTTAAAAACCTGGTCCTGTTCTCCAAGCTGCCTCCGTATTGGTCCCTTCTCTTGTTGGTCAGGGGGGAGAGGAATTCATGGACTAGGTAACCATGGGCTCCATGGACTTCGATGGCATCAAAGCCTGCTTCGTTTGCCCTCCTTGCTGCCTCCCTATAGCTGGAGACTAGATCCTTGATTTCATCTAGGGTCAGTTCTCTAGGCATCCTATAGTCAGGGCTATAGCTAATTGGCGAAGGGGCTACGATGTATTCGTCATTGGAGGCAGACTTTCTACCCCCGTGGCCTAGTTGCAGGGCTATCTTGCTGCCATGGGCCTTTACACCATCTACTAGGGACTTGAGCCCCTGGATGTGGTCATCACTCCAAATGCCCAGGTCATTGCTGGTTAACCTGCCATTGGGCACCACGGCTGTGGCCTCTACTATGATTAATCCTGCACCGCCAATGGCCCTTGAACCATAGTGTATCCTATGAAAGTCCTTGACGAATCCGTCCTCTTCGGCGGAATACATACACATTGGTGGCATTACTATCCTGTTTTTTAATGTCATATTTTTGATTTTGAATTCTGTTAGAGATTTCACTCTTATCACCATCCTTAAAGCTATGATACCCTAAAATCCCCAATTGCCATCCTTGAAAATCTGAAATTTTTCACCTGATTTATCTTCGCCAACTATGGACAAGTCGCTGGAACCTACCATAAAGTCCACGTGGGTCAGAGAATTATTGACCCCATGGGCTTCCAATTCTTCGTCTGACATATTTTCTCCGCCCCTTATATTGGTTGGATAGGCCTTGCCAAAGGCAAAGTGACAGGAGGCATTTTCGTCAAATAGGGTATTTAAAAATACTATATTTGAATTGGAAATAGGGGAATCAAAGGGGACTAGGGCTATTTCTCCAAGATACTTGGCCCCCTCGTCTATGTCCAGCAAGTCCCTGAGGGTTTCCTTGCCGAGTTTGGCGTCGAAGTCCTCAACCTTGCCGTCCTTAAAGACTATTTTAAATTCATCTATTAGATTACCCCCATAATTTAGGGGCTTTGTACTATACACTACCCCATCTACCCCATATTTATAAGGCATTGTAAAGACCTCTTCTGTTGGCATATTCGGCGCGAAGTTGATGCCCTTTGAATCCACTGCTCCACCACCTGCCCATATGTGACCCTCTGGTAATTCCACACTTAGGTCTGTACCATTTGACGAGGTGTAGTGTAGTTTTTTAAATTGTTTCTGATTTAGGAAGTTGACCTTTTCCTTGAGGCTGGCCATGTGCCCTTGCCAAGCGGCCACTGGATCCTGGCTATTCATGCGGGTGGCATCAAATATTGCATCCCATAGCTTGTTTACTGCCTCATCCTCCCCTAAATCTGGGAAAACCCTCCTTGCCCATGATTTGGTGGGGATGGATATGACACACCAGGGATTTATATCGTTCATGGTATAGTTTCTCCACTCCTTGAGGGCTAGGGAAGAAGATTTGTTGTTGGTAGCAATCTTCTTTGGGTCTATGTCCTTGAGTAGCTCTGGGTCCTGTGCAGATATGGATATAAAGCCCGCACCCTTCTTTGCATAGTCCTCTAGACCGTCTACATACCATTTTGGAAAGTTTTCAAATATCTCCATAGGAGAATTTTCAAACTTTAGCTTTGTGAGGACCTCGTCATTCCAGTTGACATGAACTTCTGATGCCCCCACTTCATAGGCATTCTTGGCGATGAGCCTCACAAATTCAAGCCCCTCTATGGGGGAATTAATGACGAGTGGCTGGCCCTTTTGAAGATTGATACCTACTTTCACGCTTAGTCTTGCATAGTCGTTTAACTTTTCCTTAAAATTATTCAAATTATCACCCCGAAGTATAGTATTAATTTTAGTTTACAAAAAAATATGATATTTGTAAATAGGCCTGGTTTTCTAGTCCAAAAAAGAAAGCTGTTCCACTTCTTGGGATGAAAGGTTGGAGACTGTTAGACCTATGAGCCTTAGCTTTTTATTAAAATCGATTTCATGTAGGAGCTTTAGGCCTATTTCGTAGATATCCTCCACGGAGCAAATATCCCTAGGTAGGGTTTTGCTCCTTGTCTTGGTCCTAAAATCCTCGTCTTTAATCTTTACTGTAATGGTCCTTCCCTGGATTTCTTTTCTGGCCAGGGAGTCTGCAATTTCTATGGAAAAGTCCCTAATGTAGGACTCTAGAATCTTCATATCCCTTGTTGCATTGAAGGTAGTTTCTGTTCCTAAGGATTTTCTTTCCCTTTCAATATTTACCTCCCTGTGGTCGATGCCCCTTATTCTCTTGTATATATCTATTCCCATTTTCCCAAAAAGCTCCACCAAAAATTCCTCAGAAAGGTTGATCAAATCTCCTACAGTATATACGCCAATATTATTTAGCCTTTCAGCTGACTTTGGACCAATGCCGTGTACGGATTTTACCTTAAGGGGCAGCAATATACTTGGCACCATATCTGGAGATATGATTTTGATTCCATTGGGCTTGTTCCAATCAGATGCTATCTTGGCAAGGAACTTGTTGTAGGATATGCCTATGGACATGGTAAGACCTGTGTCTTTTAGTACCCTGGCCTTTACCCTATTTGCAAATTCCAAGGTATCCATATTTACTTGTCCGATATCCATGTAGGCCTCATCTATGGATACCTGTTCAACTAAGTCTGTAAAATCATATAAGATGTTTAAAACCTTGCGGGAAAACTCCTGGTATCTAGCCATGCGTACGGGAAGGAAAACCCCCTTGGGACATAGTTTTCTTGCCATGAAATTGGGCATGGCCGAGTGGACGCCATACTTCCTAGCCTCATAGTTGGCTGTGGTCACTACGCCGTGGTCACTTCTGCCCCCTACTATAATGGGCAGACCCCTTAAAGCTGGATTGTCCTGCTCCTCTACAGAGGCATAGAAGGCATCCATGTCTATATGTATAATATTTAATCGACCTGGTATTTCCATATTATCACCTATAGATATTATACCACAAAAATAATGAGCCACCGAGAACCGTCCCCGGTGGCTCATTTGCTGCCTATAAAATATGCAAAAAAAGAAGGACTTTGGTAACTTTTGTAGAATATATACATAAGAATTCATTTGAATGGAGGATATTTATGCAAATTCATATAAGCTTTGCCAGTGATGAGGATATCATCTTGCCTATTCACTACAACAACATGCTACAGGCCTTTATCTACAGGAATATAGAGGGGGAATTGGCAGACTTTCTCCACAATGAGGGCTATATAGTGAATAAGAGAAAATTCAAGCTTTTTACCTTTTCTAGGATACTGAAGAGGGCAGACAGGAAGGGAGGCCTATTTAACTTTGGGAGGAGCCTTGATTTTCTTGTCGCCTCCCCCTTGGACAAGTTTTGCAAATCCATTGCCAATTCCATGCTAAAGGGAGAGGACTTATTCCTAGGCAAAAACAGTATAAAAACTGACCAGATACAAATATTTGATCCCAAGGTTGAGGGCGATGAAATTATGGTAGAGACCTTGTCGGGAATTGTAGCTTACAGCACGCTATTGAAGTCTGACAATAGCAAGTATACTCATTTTTATACCCCAGGAGAGGGCGACTTTGAAAGGATAGTCACAGAAAACCTAAGGAAGAAATACCTTGCCTTGCACAAGGTAGACCTAGGCCCTGAACAAAAGCTAGAAATAATACCCATTGACAAGCCAAGGCAAAATATATCCTATTATAAGGATTTTGTCATAAAGCCAGTGGATGGTAAGTTCAGGATAAAAGGGGATAGGAGGCTACTTCAACTAGGTTTAGACACGGGTTTCGGCAGCAAAAATAGTCAGGGCTATGGATGCGTTAAGATAATATAGGCTGTATCCTGACACTTTCCCCTTGGACATTTAAACCCTAATCCAAAAATTAGGGTTTTTCAATGCCTAGAATGATAGGGCCTTGGCTTCTTCTATGGCCCTAGATAGAATAGACTGGACATCATTGCCCATAATATCGAGGCCCTCGGCAGCTATAGTGGAAAAATCGTTTATACCCATAAATTCAAAGATATTCCTCAGGTAACTATCGCCCATTTCAAGATGGGAGGAGGCAGGTCCAGTATAGTAGCCTCCCCTGCTGGTGATATGGAGAGCCCTTTTATCCTTTAGAAGGCCCAGGGAGCCGCTTTCCGTATAGCGAAAGCTTATTCCCGTGACGCAGACATAGTCGATATAGGCCTTTAATATGGACGGAATGCCCAGATTCCAAAATGGGCTGGCTATTACATATTTGTCGGCCTCTGCGAATTGGTAGGCGTATTTCAGTAGGGGATTTGTCTTACTATCCCCTGTTTTAGGCCCGAATATTGTGGCTATATCCCCCAGTGTCAAGGGACCTATTTTTTCCTCATAGAGGTCTAGGATACTTATCTTATCTCCTGGATTATTCTCCCCATAGTATTTAATGAAGGAGTCTGAAATCTCAAAGGTTCTAGATTGGCCGGCAGGCTTTGGATTTGCCTTAATGTAGAGTAGTGTTTTCAAAAATATTCCCTCCAATTATAGCTTATGGACTTATCATGTGCAATAAATAGGAATTAATACTGCAAAAAACCATAAATTTAGGGTATATTAGTATTATGAGATTGGAGGGATAATATGGGAAAGGTAAGACTTTGGACCAGACAGGACAGTAGAAGTTTAAGGGACCTGGAGGACAAGGGAGTTCACAGGATTCAAAGATGGTACATAGAGGAGCAATTTGAGGATATTGCGAATCACTACATACCGCTTTATCACTGGTTTGTAGATAAGGCCAGCAAGATAGTACCGAAACCAGAGAACGTAGAATTCCCCATTTGGTGCTCTATTAGCGACAAGAGTATGCTCAGGCCCACAGAGGATAGCCTAGTCTATGTAATTGAAATAGACGAGGACGAGGTAATTTATTTTGATGGTCGAAAATGGGACTATGTACTAAATCATCTATATCTGGCAAAGGACGAAGAGGATCTTGAGAATTACAGGAAGGAAATCAAAAGAAAAGGGCTAAAGGATTCATTTTCATTCATAGATGGGAAGTATGCCAACTTTTATCCCCTGGAAAAGAAAAAAATTATGGATAGCTGGATGAGGGTTTTTGAGATAGAGGATTGGGATATATTTGGGGTTCAGGCAAATATATGGGAAATAAGAAAGGACATGGTAAAGGACATAATTTACCATAAGGGATAGGATAGATGGAAAGATATCTAAGAAATTTCACTTCTATTTCTAGAGATCAGCAAGAGATATTGGCGAAATCAACTGTTGCCATAGTCGGACTTGGTGGACTCGGGGGCTATGTATTAGAGAATCTAGTCCGCCTAGGCCTGCTAAATTTCCACCTAATAGATATGGATGTCTTTGAGGTCTCAAATTTAAATAGACAGCTATTGTCTACAGAGGATAATCTGGGAAGACCTAAGGTAGAAGCAGCCTACGAGAGGGCAAGGGCGATAAATAAGGCAGCAAGGGCAAGGCTTTTCAATGCTAGGCTAGACAAGGGGAGCTTTGAAATGCTAAAGGGTGTAGACCTGGTAATAGATTGCCTGGACTCTATAGGAGACAGGATGGAGCTTGAAGACCTATGTGACAGGATGGACTTAGCCCTAGTACATGGTGCCATCAGGGGCTACTATGGACAAGTCTCACTTTCTACAAGAGAAAAAAGGATTTATAAAAAGATATATGGGGAGTGTACAAGCGATGAGGAAAGCCTGGGTAACCTTCCCATGACCTGCATGGTTACAGCCTCTTTTCAGGTGAATCTGGCCCTTAGCTATCTATTTGGTGAAAAGGTGTCCAGTGAGCTTATATTCATAGATGTGAAGGAAATGGAAATTGAAAGGCTGCCACTTTAAAGAGGATAAATCCTAGCTATTTAGGGTTTTGTCAATTTTTGTAAGTTAATGTATAAAATTCGTAAAGAAACTGATATAATGTAGGCAAGGGTAAGGATTTGACTAAATATATCTAATTTGCTTTGGAAGGGGGAATAGGTTCACATATCAAAAATATAAATGGGGTTGATCCTATGAGGCATAATTTAAGGGAAAGGGAGTTTCTCATTTGGGCTATATTGGCAGCATTTATTATCACGGCTTGGTTTACCGTCTTGTTTCTTGTGATAAGCACCTTTGACAACAACAAGGAGGCATTTTTGAATGCCGACCTTAAGCGCTTTGATGGTGAGGTTCAGTCAACCCTAAAGACTTATGAGTCTTTTTCAAATTACATATTTGATGAAATCTCATCGGACAAAGAGGTCATAAACATTATGCGGGATGCCAGCCATGCTACCAGTGGCGAAAAAGATTTACTGAGGGCTGACTTATCTAAGTTGGTAGAAAAGAAGTATAGGTTCATGGAGAAATACGAATTCAAGCAATTGCATTTTCACCTGCCGAATACGGAAAGTTTTCTCAGGCTTCATGCACCTGAGCAGTATGGAGACATACTCAAGGATTTGAGGGAAAGCGTAAAGATAGCCAATGAAACAAAGAGCTATGTTAAAGGATTTGAGGAGGGCAGGATAATTAATGGCTATCGCTTTGTCTACCCCCTTAGCTACAAGTGTGAGCATATTGGCACTGTTGAGGTGTCCTTATCCAGTGCATCTGTTTTAAAGTTCCTGTCAGAGCTCTATCCGGAGGAGGACTTTCACTTTATCATCTATAGTCAGGTAATAGAGGGAAGCGTATTTGATACTGAAATAGGGAAGTTTAGCGGTTCACCTATATCGGATTTGTTTTTCATTGACAGGGAGGTAGAGGAAGTCATTGGAAAATATAACAGTATTATACCCCATGCTGATGTGGAATTTTTTCAGGGCATGCAGGACGAATTCCTAGATAAGATAATGGAAAACGAAAGCTTTCCGGCACTCTTTCACTATAGGGGGAGGGACTATAAGATCAGTTTCTTGTCTGTAAGGAATGTAACGGGAAAACCTGTGGCCTATTTGATTTCCCTGGCAGAGACAGTAGAGTTTTCTCGCTTGAAAAGGGACATGCATAGGCAAATTGTCCTGGTTAGCCTTTTGGCTATATCCATTATGGCCTTTAGCCTGGTCCTATCTATATACCACAACAAGTTAAAGGATATCTCCCAAAGGGATTATCTGACGAAGATATATAATAGGCAGAGGTTCTTTGAGATGGCAGAGAGGGAGCTCAGGAGATCTAAGCGATACGACTTCTCCATGTCAATTTTGATGCTGGACATAGATCATTTTAAAATGGTAAACGATAGCTACGGCCACAAAAAAGGCGACCAGGTGCTCAAGGAGCTCACTGGATTAATATCTAAAAACATTCGTGCCGGAGACGTATTTGCCAGGTGGGGAGGAGAGGAATTTGTCATACTCTTGTCCCAGACAAATAAGGAAGAGGCTCTCCATGTAGCAGAAAAATTGAGAAGACTGGTAGAAGAGGATAAGTCTAGCACCCTGAAGGATATTACTGTAAGCATTGGGGTAGCTATGATAGATGTAGATGATGCAAACATATTAGATGCTATAGACTATGCAGATGAGGCAATGTATGGTGCCAAGGATGGTGGGAGAAATAAGGTATGCTGCTATGACGAGTTAAGAAAGATATAAAGACACCCAAAGTGGTGTCTTTTTGGTATAATGGGAATAGTAAATTTAAAGGATGATATGATGAAGAATCAAATAGGGGTATCTATCATAGATAAATCCCTGGAGAAGATAGGTAAAAGGCCTTTGCCTTATAGAACGATTTAGAATAATTACACTGGAGGAAGATAGTATGGTAAGGAAGAATCAATTAATTGAATTTACAATAGACAGGGTAGATTTCCCAAATAAAGGCAGGGGCAGAATAGATGATATGGAGGTCAGAGTCAAGGGCGGCATTGCAGGGCAAAAAGTAAGGGCTAGGGTAAGCAGAAGGCGAAAGGAATACGTGGAGGCAAAGATAGTAGACTTGATTGAAAAGTCGCCGCTGGAAACAGAAAACCCTTGCCCGCACTTTGGACTTTGTGGTGGGTGTAGCTATCAGACTATGGCCTATGATAGGGAGCTGGAATATAAGAAAGAGCAAGTAAGGAGCTTATTTAAAGAAGGGGGCCTAAATATAGATGCCCTGGCTATTGAAAGAAGCCCTAGGGTAGAAGGCTATAGGAATAAGATGGAATACACCTTTGGCGATGAAAGGAAAGATGGACCCCTAGCCTTGGGACTACATCGAAGGGGTAAGTTCTATGAAATAGTGAATGTCCACAACTGCAATATTGTAGACAAGGATTTCACTGGAATATTAAGTGCAGTGCTAGGATATTTCAGTGAAAATAAGATACAGTACTATAAGAAAAGGGAGCACACAGGTTACCTAAGGCACCTAGTGGTGAGAAAGGCCCTGTCTACAGGGGACATATTGGTAAATTTAGTGACATCAAGCCAAGGAGAGCTAAATAAGGAGGAGTTTGTAAATATCTTAAGGGAGTGGGAGGCCAGCTCTATTTCCAATGGAAGCAAGATAGTGGGGATACTCCATACTACCAACGATAGCCTTTCAGATGTAGTACAGGCAGATGGGCTGGAATTGCTCTATGGCAGGGATTATATAGTGGAGGAGATACTAGGGCTGAGTTTTAAGATATCTGCATTTTCATTTTTCCAGACCAATACTTTTGCAGCGGAAAAGCTTTATTCTATGGTGAGGGAGCTGGCAGGAGATATAGAGGATAAGCTCGTATTTGACCTGTACTCAGGCACTGGTACCATAGCGCAAATAATGGCATCCGTGGCAAAAAAGGTAATAGGTATAGAAATAGTTGAGGAGGCAGTGGAGAAGGCTAGGGAAAATGCTAAACTAAACGAGCTTGATAATGTGGAGTTTCTAGCAGGTGATGTGCTGAAGCTGGTTGATGGACTAGATGAAAAGCCAGATATTATAGTCATAGATCCACCTAGGGATGGTATACATCCAAAGGCAATCAACAAGATAATAGACTTCGGCCCAGATAGGTTTGTCTATGTGTCATGTAACCCCGTAACACTGGTCAGAGATTTAAAGGTGTTTATGGAGAGAGGATATAGGGTGGATGAGGTAAGATTAATGGATCAATTCCCTAGGACACCACACGTTGAGGCAATTGTGAAGATGGAAAGGCTATAAAATGTAGTAATTACAAGGGCTTAAGGTATTGGATGGACAGATGACATTTGATGCCTTTTCTGTGCTTGGGAACATGTCTATTAAAGGTATAATATTTAAGAAATTTAATTATTATTCCCAAAAAAAGAGATTGAATAATGCAGAAAACTATTTAAAACAAAGATTTTCATTTTAACTTGCATCTAGCACAATTTAGGTGAATGTAGGTAAATTTTGTATATTACTGTGATATAATCTACTTAAGTAAATTTATCTGGTAGGAGGTGCTAATACAAACTAAGGTGTTAAACAAAAAGCAGCTTAAGGAATCTCAAAAATTTACAACAGAAAATGTTATGGGTATGAAGATGATGCTGATAGCGAATTAATTATAAATAAAGAAGAAGCTGAAATTGTTAAATTGATATTTGGTCTTTATTTATAAGGGTCTAGTATTGCGGAGATAATGAAAGAATTAGAAAATCTAGGAATCAAAACTCCAACAGGAAAAGATACCTGGAGCAAAGGAACAATTGATGCAATGCTAAGTAATGAGAAATATATAGGTGTGTTAAGACTATTAGATAAGGGAAAGCATGAGGTGCACTATGTATCTGAAAAAAATATCCACCTATTATTTCTAAAGAAAGATATCAAGTGGTACAGTTGGAAAAAATGAATAGAAGTAATGTTAAGAAAACCAAAGATGGAGTTCAAAGCAAGAGTAGTAAGTATAGTCCGAAGAAAGGAAGATACTGTAATGACCAATAAACTATATGATAAGGATAATAATCCAATTTTGTATGATTTAAAAAATGAATTTGCTGAAGTTATTAATCTAGTGAGAACTGAAACAAACATTGAAAAATGGGAAAAATATAAAGCATATAAGGTAGATAGGTATAGTGCATTTGGAATAGATTGTGATGTTTCATCTTTAGCCCTTCAAGTTTATGTTAAAGGGTGGAGGTTTCTTAACGGGGTAAAACCGACGAAACAATATGTTAAATTAAAATTAAACGAAATTTTGCCTTTTGAATGTAAAAATATTGAAACAGATAAATTGCTATTTACATCAGATAATATATTAGGGGTTGAAAAGATTTCTGTATGTTTAGTGAGAGAATATAAATACCAATTGATATTGAGAAATACTACTCCATTTGAATATTACAGAGGAGATACAATGACTTCTTTTTCCAATACATATAACCATTATAAAAAAAACTTCTTGGTAAATGAGGATATTACGATTGAAATTGAGAATCTTGCCAAGAATTATCACACTATTGGGAATATGATTCCTGTCCCAACTGGTTTTAATATTGGACGAGCAAATTCATATGCAAAATATGATTTTTGGGACTTAACAATGTTAAAAATTTGGGAGTGGTATCAGCATAAAGAAGATTGTAAAGGATGTGATTATTGTGATGACGCACTAGAGAAGTTGCTTTTAAATGGAGATTCTTCGGTAAAATATTGTAAACAATGGTTGGATAAATTTCCAACATGGAAAGAGTTTGTAGATGAGAACTATTTAAATAGCTATGTTGATAAAACTTCTTATAATCCAATTATATTTTGGGAATCACATAGTTATGATAAAGCGGAATTACCTACAGATAAAAAGGATTTTTTAAACTATTTAAAATTATTGAATGAATGTATTGAAAATCGAAATAGAGAAATATTAAATTTTATTAAAAAATTAAAATAACATAATCAAAAAGACTATTATAGTTAATACAATAGATGTGAAAGTCATATAAATACAGGGTTTAAGTTAGTTTTGTTAAAGTGTAAAATTGTCTAAGTACATCATATCAAGTGCATAGCGTTGATGTTAAGGATAGAAAATTAAAGATTAAGGAATAAAAAGCCTTATTTAGTCTTTTTTCTGGTGCTTTTAGGAATTTGGTGTCAACAATAAATTATCAAAAAACAACTTTCCATAAATATATCTATAAATACTACTTTTTATAGTTAGGCATTGAGGATAGATTTCAAAATTGTAAGATCATGTGTCAGGTATAGACATATTGACTAGGATAGACATTAAGAATAGAAAGGTGTTGTTTATCGTGAAATGGGAAGATTATATATCTGAAATCGAACTGATCAAAAAGCAGAATAATGTTGAATATGATTTATATACAGTAATTGCCAATGTATTAAGAGAAAGAAAAACATTTAAAAATACTTCTTTACGTTTCGTAGGGGAGCGCAAAAGAACAGCAAGTGCAAAGGAGAAAGTATTCTGGGCATTAAGGGGGTTTCCAGATTTTGTTATCCTTGGTAAGGACTATGAGCCAGCTGAAAATGATACAGACAGGAAGCTGGTATATGGGGCAGTTGAAGCAAAAGCTGTTGGGCGCCCCATACTAGAAAGCAAAAATGATCAGCTTCAGTTTATAGGTCATCTATTATGGTTTGGTAAAGTGATTTATACAAACGGGTTAGATTGGTATTTTTATGAGAATACATGGGTAGTTGATGAAGAAGAAATTACTAGAATGCAAGAGATTTCGTATAATAAATATGCTAAAAAGCCAAAGAATGTAGAAGAAGATAAAGAAATCAATGCTTATCTCAACAGATTCAAAATCGCAGATTTGAAGTGTAAACCTTTCATTCTATATAAGGAGCATAATGGTCAAAAAATCTGGGATATTAAGGAATGGGAAAAATTAATTAAATACTTGGATAAGTATGATTTAGTTAGTTCAGTAAAACAGTAAAAGCAATGACCGCAGTAAGCTGTGATTTATTTTAAAATATATCTAAGATATTTGGAACTGACTAAAAAATAGATGGCACAAAGGGATGGTATTTATAACTTTACAATAACAAAAGTAAGAACTAATGGAGTATGTTAGTTTCTATAACAATTATGGAATATGTGGATCCTTGGATTATTTGACAATAAGAGAATAATAAGGAAAGGAAATCTGTATAGGAGAGAAAAATCCCCCTTGAATCTCATCTATTTTAAAAGATTGTTTTACTCTTATTAAAGGTGAGTAGCGGCGAGTTTGTTTACCTTTAATAATATTTTTAAAATAATCTTATATATATTTTAAAATAAATTTAAATATATTGTTCGGAAAAATGTTGCTTTTCCAGATAAAATCCTTATTTTTACCAATATTAAGGTTATAAAAATATGGGTTCAAATTTATAGAATAGATTTCACAGTAAATTGTTTTAACTATTGATTTAAATTACAACATAGTGTTAATTAAGGCGTGGTATAAGCATGGGTTATAGAAAAGCAACAAAGCTATCTGAAAGCCAAATATTAATTTTATCTGAAATTAAAGAGATTATAATAAATAAAGATATTCCTAACTCATATCCAGATTTTCTTGTGGGAAACTTGGACATGCATACCTATAGTTTGAGAAATAGCTTCATAAAGTATATGGGGTTTGTTCTTGTCTCAAAATTATGGATTAAAGATTTGAGTAAATGGATAGGACAAAGGAATTGTCTTGAGGTTATGGCTGGCTTAGGTGCATTATCTCATGGTTTAAGGGAGGAAGGAGTAAGCCTCATTTCAACAGATGACTATTCCTGGCAAGAAGGGATAAAAAGGAAAGATTCAACCTTAACTAATAATAAATTATGGACACAGGTTGAAAGGCTAGATGCTGTAGAATCTATTGAGAAATATGGAAAGGATATAGATATTGTACTTATGTCCTGGCCACCTTATGATGATAATACAGCAACTAGAATTTTAGAGAAAATGAGAAGCATTAATCCTTCCTGTATTATGATTTATATAGGTGAAGGAAGAGGGGGATCTACTGCCAATGATGACTTTTTTGATTTACTCGAAAAGGTAGAAGATGAAAGTTTTCATAAGGCCAATACTAGGTTTCAAAAGTGGTCATTAACAAATGATCACCCACTATTAATAAAATAGAGAGTATGATTTGTATTTTGAATTAGATCTATATTATATTTCTAGAAATATAAATATTAGTTTATTAATAATAGGACTTTAAAACATTAAGTGTATAGGATTTCTTTCTGGATGAGAATTATAAGGAAGTAAAGATACTAAAGCCAGGAGACAATATAAATTTCCCCTATAATAAAAAATAGCAGAAAATCTGACTTACGAGGAAAGAGAAGGGGTAATGATTTATATATCTACATTTTTAAAAAATGCCCTAGATATAATTCAAGCTAGGGGAGAAAGATTTAGGAAATATATTTAAAATAGTAAAAGGGGGTCAGGCTTTGATATATGTTACTGGAGATAAACATAGGGTTTTCGACTCTGTAGAAGAGTTCTGTGATATGTATGATACAAATGAAGAAGACATTCTGATAATTCTAGGAGATGCAGGAATAAACTTTTACCTAGACGAAAGTGATGAAGAAATAAAGGAATATCTCTATCAACTTCCTATTACCCTTTTCTGTATTCACGGTAACCACGAAGAACGACCAGATGAAATTGGAAGCTATAGGATTAAAGAATGGAATGGAGGGCAGGTCTACTATGAAGAAGACTATCCCAACCTACTCTTTGCCATGGACGGGGAAATCTATGATTTTGATGGTAAGAAGGCCTTAGCGATTGGAGGAGCTTACAGTATAGACAAATATTATAGACTAAGTGGCAACCTACCTTGGTTCCCCACCGAACAACCAGATGACTGGATCAAGGCTAGGGTAGAAAGGAAGCTTGAGTCAGTAGGTTGGAAGGTGGACTATGTTTTGTCCCATACCTGTCCCCTTAAATATATGCCAGTAGATCTTTTCCTACCTAATGTAGACCAAAGTAAAGTAGATAAATCAACAGAAGAATGGTTAGATACAATAGAAGAAAAATTAGACTATGATATTTGGTATTTTGGCCACTATCATGCTGATAGGTATATAGGGCAGGCAGTACTATTATTTGAAGACTTTCTAGAGTTAGGAGAATAAAGGAGGAAAAAACCATGAAAAGTGAAAGAAGATTCTTTCTGAATTTTGAACAAGCCCCTGTCCATGATGGAGATGAATGGGTAGGAATAGCAATAGGTATAGAGGAGTTGAAGATTAAATATAATAAGACCCTAGAAGAGCTAAGAAATGCTGATGAGTCTGACTACATGTCCTACTATGGTTTGAAGGAAGAACAGTTAATGGTATATGAATATACAGAAGAAAATGGATTTAGATCTTATCCTACTGAAGATTTAAAAGAGTAGCTTGGAAAACACTAAGATATGGAAAGGAAAAATTCTATGGGGAAAATTTATGCCATGAGTGATATTCATGGCTATCTTGAAATAATGGAAGAGAATCTTAAGAAGGTTGACCTGGAAAACAGGGAAAATCAATTAATCTTTTGTGGAGACTATCTAGGATGTGGACCTGAAAGCTGCCAGACCTTATATAGGATAAAGGATTTAATGGAAACTTATCCTCATCAAGTTATAGCCCTAAAAGGGAACCATGAGACCATGTTCTTAGAATTTATGGAAGTAGGCCACAAGGATGTATGGAATGTAGAATGGATAGGAGGAGACAAGGGGTTATCTACCCTCAACAGTTTTATTTCAGAGACAGGCAGGGATAGGATCAATAAATTGGAAAAGGCTATTCCTAACCCTATAGATCTAGCCTATGGAATAGCTAAGACGGGCAAGGATGATATAAAAGAAAACCACAAGGATCTAATTATTTGGTTAAAAGAGCTTCCCCTCTACCATGAAGAAGAAAATCAAATCTTTGTGCATGCAGGTATAGATGAAGATGCAGGAGACTGGTGGAAACATGGAACATCAGAAGAAGTCTTTGTCAATAAGTACCCAGCAAGATTTGGTAAATTCTACAAGGATATTGTAGCAGGTCATATAGGAACCTATTCCTTAAAAAATGATAAGAACTTCCATGATATATACTGGGATGGTGAAAGCCACTACTATATAGATGGGACTGTGGAGATAAGTGGTAGGATTCCACTTTTGGTATATGATAAAAAGACAGGTAAGTACCTTTACTAGTGATTAGATTCCTAAATTATATTGAACAAAGCTCTCAAGTAAACTATGGTAAACTTGAGGGTTTTGTTGTTTATAATAAGGTTTTAATAAAGATGCTACAAGCCACAAGAAATTACAATAATAAACTAGGTTGAATTTATCCTAATTAGTAGGGTATAATATTATTAGAAGGGAGATGATTTCATGAATATTAATATAAATAATTTAGTTTCAATATCAGAAGCTAATCAAAATTTTTCAAAAATAGCAAGAATGGTAGATGAAAATGGAGCAGCAGTAATATTAAAAAATAACAAACCACGTTATGTACTAATAGAGTATAGTCAATTAGAAAAAGAAGAAATAGTTGGTGATATGGAAGTAGAGGATGTAGCTAAAAACATTTTGTCTAGACATATGAAAGCCTTTGAGGAACTAGCAAAATGAAAAGGCTTAGCAAGGATCAAGTAATTAAAATTCACAGTATGCTAATAGAACAAACAGGTGGCAGTGATGGAATTAGAGATGATGGATTATTAGATTCAGCATTAAATGCTCCATTTCAAACCTTTGATGGTGAGTATATTTATAGGACAATAAAAGCAAAGGCAGCAAAGTTGGGTTACTTTTTGGTAAAGAACCATCCTTTTATAGATGGAAACAAAAGGATTGGAATTTTAGTGATGATAGCATTCTTAGAAATAAATGGAATTGAAATTATTTGTACAGATGAAGAGTTGATTACTTTAGGATTAGGTCTTGCAGAAGGATTAATAGATGATGAAGACTTATTAAATTGGATAATAGATCACAGTTAAGATACAGATTTTAGTTTCCACCAAGGGGCTACTATCCCTCCACGACATCTTTATTGACCTCTCAAGGCACGTTGAATGTATAATTCTGATGACGTATTGTGGTTCAGAGGGCAAATAAGAAGGTTTGGCCACAACATGTAGTGGTTTGAGGGCGAAATTTGGGTCAAAAATCGGTGAAAAAACATCGATTTTTGGCCCTTTTAAATAGGGCGTTTGGCAGATGACATTGGATAATTAGAGATATAGGAAGAGTAAATGGTTAAATTTGGTTGATAATATGATTGATGAAATATATACTATAGATGAAAATAAGTATAAAAGTGCGAATTAATAAAAGGTGGATTAATATTGGAAAGATTTAAAAAGTTGAATATGAATTTAAATATTATAATTGGTTCATTTATTGGTGTTTTTATAGGTCATTCAATGTATAGATATTTTGATTATAAAAAACATCCTGGTTTATATGAAATACAATCAGCGCCTTGGTACACAAGTATTCAAATATATGGTTTAGGTGCTACTATAGTTATATTCATTGCCATTATTCTCAAGTTATTAATAAAAAAGAAACTAAAAAACAATTAATCACATGTTCATATTTTATATTCATCAAGGAGGTTAAATGATAGGAATATTAGAATCTATTTAGTAAGTCCTCTTTTTTGTTGCGAAACACCTGGATATCAACAAAATATAATTACCCCCCAGTTGATCCTTTAATTATCATTTATTCAACAACAATATTATTTTGGATATTATTAGGTATTATGATAGACAAAAAAATAAAGAAAAAGAAAACTATTGGTTGTAGATGATTAAAACTTAACGCCTCAAGGATAACCTTTAACAATTTTGAGCTTGACTGATTAATACAACTGACAAACTCAGCTAGATCATTGTTAGGTTATGATAAATGTGAGAAAATAAAATATATAAATTAGACTTAAATATAAAACCAGAAAAATAAAGGATAGTATTGAGTAGGGGATAGGAAAATACCATCCCAATTTTTTTATAAAAAGTGTAACGTTTAACTTTATACTGACACTTACATAGTGAAGGCTTTCAAAAGGAGGCAAATAATTGGATGAGTTTGAACAGCTATATATTAAATACGAAAAACAAATTTATAAATATTTATATTATTTATCAAGAGATGCATTAACTGCTGAGGAATTGTCACAAGAAACATTTTATAGAGTATTTAATTCTATTAATAGCTTTAAGGGAAATAGCAAGGTATCTACTTGGTTGTTTCAGATAGCAAAATATACATTTTATAGTTATTTAAAAGAAAAAGATAAAATTCAACGTTTAACTGATATCTCTACTTTTGAAAATCCATCTTCGCAATTAGACACACCTGAAAATATTTATGATAAAAAAGAAGAAGAGATTTATATAATGAATTCTATAAAAAAGCTTAAACAATCATATCAAGAAATTGTTATTCTGCGAATTTATAATGAATTGAGTTTTAAGGAAATAGGAAACATATTTAATCAATCAGATACTTGGGCAAGGGTTAATTTTTACAGAGCTAAGAATAAATTATGCTCAATTATGGAGGCGAATATAAATGATAAATAATTGTGATATTGTTGAAGACTTAATTCCAATGTATGTAGAAGATCTAACCAGTGAAGGTAGTAATCAATTTATCAAAGAACATTTAAAGTCTTGCGAAAATTGTTCTAGTTATCTTAAAAATATGGAAAGAAATCTTCCTAAGGGCGATTCGCTTGATACTAATGACGATAAGGACGACAAAAAACTAATAAAAGACATAAAACATAAGATATACAGAATGAAGTTTTTTTCTGTTTTAATTGGTGTTCTACTTGGACTTGGTATTTCTTTAAAGTTTTTTCCAACTGCATTAGTAGGGCTTGTGTCATTTGTTTTATTAATAGTATTGTTGGTTTACTTGCTGAGAGATAATGAAAGACAAAGAAATCAAAGGAGGAATAAAGATGATAGGTAACCTAACTATTGGAAGTTTAATACTTGGACTGATTGCGTGGATACTGCCGATTATAAATATTATTTTATATAACAATTATAATAATAAAAAGTGGTTTATTTTTTCAGCCATAAGCCTCGGTGCTTGTGCTATTTCTTTATGGTTTCAAATTATTTATAATAACTATCTAGTTAAAATTGAAGATTGGTCTGCACTTATGGATACAACACATGCCCTTGTAGTTGTGTCAAGTGTACTTGTTATTGTAACTATAGTATTAAATGTAATTAGTCTATTTATATATGGTCACAGGCAAACTAATTAATTTCTGTAAATGTTAAATTCAATATAGTTAAGTTTGACACAATAGAATATATGGGAAACTGGACTAACCAAACATAACTATTATAATAATAGAATTACAAGGCATTGTTAGAAGATGATGCCTTATTTCTTATTTATGGGTTTATCAAAATTCTTAGATAAATACTATTATGACAAACTCCAAGTAATGATTGAATTAAATTCGGCAAACATTATTTATATAAATTAAAAATTTAATATAGAGGATCATGGGGCGAAGTTTTAGGTCAACAAAAGACCAAGTAAACTTCGCCATTTTTTTATGTCTAAAAACAGAAAAGAAAGGAATGAGAACAATGTCAAAAGTATTTATGTATGGTACATCTTTGGAAGGAATAGAACAACTAATGGTTATGGTTCCAAATTTCCAGCCAAGAAGAAGTGGTATAATCATCAATAAGTATTTGTTTTATAAGGAATAAAAGCTTTACTTAAAATAATGTCTTGTGATATAATTGCACTAAGGAACCCACA
>JBBAEY010000017.1:0-30098 GCA_041655755.1 Tissierellaceae bacterium | reverse complement strand
TACTTGGATTCATTTTGGAGCAGGTAATATATTCAGGGCCCTGATGGCTAATGCTCAGCAAGAGCTCCTGAATAGGGGTATAAGTAATAAGGGGATTGTGGTGGTAGGTGGAGAGAGTATAGATACCATCTATCGAGCCCATGATAATCTTACAGTTTTGGTGACCTTAAAATCAGATGGCTCCATTGAAAAGACAGTAATAGGTAGCATTGCAGAGTCACTTATCCTGGATATAGAAAGGGAAATTGATTGGAATAGGTTAAAAGAAATTTTTGCTAGTCCTAGTCTACAAATGGTTAGCTTTACCATAACGGAAAAAGGCTACAGCTTAAAGGACAGCAGGGGTGAGTTTCTAGCAGATGTAATTGAGGATTTTAAAAAGGGACCACAGTCGCCAAAAAGCTATATTGGGAAAATTGTATCTCTTCTCTATGAAAGATATTTATATGGAAAGAAACCAGTTGCTATGGTAAGTATGGATAATATGTCGGAAAATGGAGCTAAACTATATGCCTCTGTCCGCACAATTACAAGGGCATGGGTGTCGAAGACTTTTGTGGACAGGGAATTTGAGGCCTATATTGATAATCCAGATCTGGTGTCCTTTCCCTCGACCATGATAGATAAAATAACACCAAGCCCAAATCCAAGGGTAAGGGCTATGTTGAGAGAGGTTGGATTTGAGGATGTGGAAGATGTAATTACATCAAGGGGTAGTTTTGTTTCTCCTTTTGTAAATGCGGAAGAATTGGAATATCTTGTTATTGAAGATGTATTTCCCAACGGGAGACCAGAGTTAGAAAAAGGTGGAATAATATTTACTGACAGAGAAACGGTAGCTAAGGTAGAGAAAATGAAAGTTAGCACCTGTCTCAATCCCCTTCATACTAGCCTGGCCATCTTTGGCTGTTTACTAGGCTACAATTTAATATCTGAGGAGATGAAAGATCCAGAATTGAGGACTCTTGTAGAAAAAATAGGTTATGAAGAAGGATTCCCAGTAGTAGTAGATCCAGGTATTATTGACCCAAAATTGTTTATTGACCAGGTAATCCAAATTAGATTTCCAAACCCCTTTGTGCCTGATACTCCACAGAGAATAGCAACAGATACATCTCAAAAGCTTGGTGTTAGATTTGGTGAGACTATCAAGTCCTATGTCGCAAGGAATGATTTAAATGTAAGGGATTTAGTATTTATCCCTCTGGTAATAGCCGGATGGTGTAGGTATTTGCTTGGCGTAGATGACGAGGGCAATACAATGGAAATAAGCCCCGATCCCCTATTGGAAGAACTATTGCCCCATTTTTCCGATATTTCTCTAGGAGATAAGGGACCCTTTGAGAAAGAACTAGGACCAATATTGTCCAATAGGCATATTTTTGGCTTGGATCTTTACCAGATTGGATTGGGTAAAACCGTAGAGAACTTTTTTGCTGAACTTGTTTCAGGTAAAGGAGCAGTTAGAAAGACCCTAAAAAAATATCTTTATTGATACTTGAATGGAATATATAAATGTGGTAGCATTATTTTGAAATCAATAGATATTACTATAACTTATCCCTAATCATTTTAGATTAGGGATATTGATTTTCAAAATATAATTGAAAAGAGGGGAAAGTATGGCGAATATCATGGTGCAAGGTACTACGTCTTCAGCGGGTAAAAGTTTGATGTGCACAGGCCTATGCCGTTTGTTCAAGGAGGAAGGATATAGGGTGTATCCATTCAAGTCTCAAAATATGTCAACAAAGTTTTATTTGACAGCAGAAGGTAAAAAGATAAGTAGTGCTCAAGCCTTACAGGCAATAGCAGCGGGTGTCAAACCCCACCCCAGTATGAATCCGATACTTTTGATACCAAAATCAGATATGGGTTCTATGGTATATATAATGGGGGAGGAAATGGAGCATATGGAGGCAGTAGAATACTTTAAGTTTAAGGTTGATCTAAAACCCATGATTGAAAAAATCTATAAAGAAGTAGAAAGTGAAAATGACATTGTAGTCATAGAAGGAGCTGGAAGTCCAGCAGAAATCAACCTAAGGGAAAATGACCTTGTAAATATGGGCATGGCAGAGATGGCAAATGCTCCCGTACTTTTGATTGCAGATATAGATAGAGGAGGAGTCTTTGCATCCCTGTATGGGACTGTGATGTTATTGGAGAAGGAAGAGAGAAGTAGGATAAAGGGCCTTATTATAAACAAGTTTAGGGGGGATAAAAGCTTATTAGATTCGGGAATAAGAATGATTGAAGATTTACTAAAGATACCTGTAATTGGAACTATCCCCTTTGTCCAATTAGAGTTGGAGGATGAGGATAGTTTAGTTGATAAAGATAGGAGATACAAAGCCCCTAAGCAAAGTCAAGCAGATATTAACAAGGAAATAGATAAGTTAGTTAGGGTCCTAAGAGACAATCTAGACCTTGAGTATTTATACAGGATAATAGGTTTAAAGGAGATAGATGGTTAATTTAGTATGATTGAGGGATTAGGTGATTAGGATGGTATTCAATATATTAATAGCTGTAGGATTGGACTTCCTGATAGGCGACCCCCATGGTTTTCCCCATCCAGTTAAGCTAATGGGGAACATAATCAACTTGGAGGATAGATTAGTAAGAAGGATATTTAAGGGTGGAAAAGGATTAAAACTAGCAGGATTAATTATAGTATTAACTAATATTTTTCTTGGATTTTTCATTCCCTACTTGATACTTAGATTTCTTAGGGCCTATAAGGTTTTATACAATACCCTGGAAGTTTACTTAATCTATACGTGTATTGCTGCGAAGTCTTTAGATGTAGAAACTACAAAAGTTTACAAGGCCTTTGATTTGGGATTAGATGAAGCTAGGGTAAAGCTTTCATATATAGTGGGAAGAGAAACCCATAGTTTGAATGAAATGGAGATTGTAAAGGGAGCTGTAGAAACTGTTTCTGAAAACACATCTGATGGAGTTATAGCTCCACTGTTTTATATATTCTTGTTTGGTTTACCGGGGGGACTTGCCTACAAATTTATAAATACTATGGATTCAATGCTTGGATATATGAATGACAAATATATCGACCTGGGATATTTCCCAGCTAGGCTAGACGATATTGCAAATTACCTTCCTGCTAGATTGACTGGGTTTTTGATGATTGTGAGTTCTTTCGGTAGATTTGATATATCACCTGGTCTAAAGATAATGATTAGGGATAGAAAAAATCATAAGAGTCCGAATTCTGCATATCCTGAAAGTGCAGTAGCAGGATTATTGGGTGTGGAATTAGGTGGTGGTAATTATTATCACGGTATATATGTCCATAAGCCTACAATAGGTGATAATTTAAATTCCTTGAATAAGAGCCACATTCAAAATGCCATTGAAATTATGTACAGAAGTGAAATGCTTTTTTTAGCCCTAGCTACCACTGTATCATTAGTTTTGTCTTAGAAGGAAAATATTCATGCAAAAAACCCTTGTATTGAATTTTGCAATATGATAATATAATAATGAAAATTAAATAAATACTGTAGGTTCCTTCATAGGAATAATAGGGAAATGGGTGAAAGTCCCATACAGCCCCCGCTACTGTAAGTGATGATGAAATCGGCCTATGCCACTGGATATATATCTGGGAAGGCGCTGAAAGTAAAGGGATTCACGAGTCAGGAGACCTGCCTAATAGTATTAAACAAGCAACCTTCGGAGGGAAGGGGAGGCTAATTTATTTTGCTATTTGATGCAAATAATAAATCCCTAATCTTTGATTGGGGACTTTTTTATTCCCTCAAAATAAAAAAATGGAGGAGAAGGATGAGAATTAAAAAGTTTTTATTATTTATTTTATCATTATCTTTGGTAGGTGGATTTTCAACAGGCTGCAAGGATAAGGCAGATGAGGTTGCAGAATTTATGGATGAACCGGTAAAAGTAAGTGACTTAGTTTCTGATGAATATGGAATAAGTATAGACGAAGATTCAGTTACATTTGTAGACGGTAGGGGTGAGGAAGTAAGGATAGGTAAAAAGCCTGAAAGAGCCATAGTATTATTTGCATCCTTTGTGGATATTTGGATGAGAAATGGTGGAGATATGGTTGGCATGGTTGAGCCCTCTAATGAATATTATATGCCAGGGACCGAGCATATTGAGACCTTGGGGAAACAGGGTTCTATAAGTTTGGAAAAGGTGATATCTCTAGAACCAGATCTGGTGGTATTAAGCTATAATACTGGTTCACATTTAGATTTAATTCCAGCATTAGAGGAAAACCATATTCCTGTAATGGCATTAGATTACCAGTTTAAGGAAGACTATTTCAAAATATCGAAGGTTTTTGCTACAATTAATGATCGTATGGAGCTATATGAAAAAGATGCACAAATGGTAAAAGAAGAGACAGAAAAGATAATGAGCAGGGTCCCAAAAAACAAAGAGTCTAAAGTGCTTATCATAATGGCAACTAAAAATGCTATAGGTGCCATCAATTCAGATACGACAATTGGGGAAATGTTTAAAGATTTGGGGGCAATTAATATTGCCGATGGCTCTAATGAAAAGCTCAGCGAAAAGAATTTTAGCCTAGAAAAGATACTAGAAGAAGATCCAGACTTTATTTTTGTACAGGCCATGGGTTCAGATATGGAAGCTATTGAAGAGAGGATAAGAAACGATGCGCAGTCTAACCCCGCATGGAGTTCTTTAAAAGCAATTAGGAACGGAAACTATATAGTTTTGGATAAGGATTTATACACTTATAAGGCAAATCATAGATATGCTGAGGCATATGAAAACTTAGCGAAAATATTGTATCCAGAGGTTTTTAATTAAATGAAAAGAAACATGATAATAATTGGTTTGGTGATTTTTTCGATAGTCGGATTTTTTATTAGCGTAGGAGTAGGGGCAGTTAAAATAAGCCCCAAGGACATTATAAGATCAATATTATATGGAAAAGATACTGTGAATTATCAAATAATATGGAATGTTAGGATACCTAGAACTATAGTAGCGGCTTTGGTAGGTATATCCCTGTCCTTATCGGGTGCAATACTTCAAGGAATAATGAGAAATCCCCTAGCTGGGCCCAATATAATAGGTGTTTCCTCCGGGGGAGGTTTCTTTGCTTTTATTATTTTAATTGTCTTCCCCCACTATTATTATTTGGTGCCAATAGGGGCATTCCTAGGTGCTTTGATAGCCACCCTATTTATCTATTCCTTAGCATGGAAGGAGGGAGTCCTGCCTACTAGGCTAGTATTGGCAGGTGTTGCCGTCTCGTCTCTTTTTAGTGCTGGTAGCAATGGATTGATGATCTTTCATCCAGATAGGGTACAAGGGGTAATTAATTTTATGGTGGGAGGATTATCTGCTATCACTTGGAATGACGTGAGGATGATATTTCCATATACGTTAATGGGAATAATAGCTATATTATTTCTACCAAACAAATTAAATATACTTATGTTAGGAGATGAGGTATCCACTGGACTAGGTTTAAAGGTAGAAAAGACAAGATTCATCTTTATTATAATTTCATCTCTATTAGCAGGTTCAGCAGTATCTGTAGTAGGACTATTGGGATTTGTAGGGTTAATAGTTCCTCATATGGTTAGATTATTTATCGGTTCAGATTATAGATACCTTTTTCCAGGAACTATATTTTTCGGCGCCTCTCTGGTTATGATATGTGACACCCTATCTAGAACTTTGTTTGCACCTGCAGAGATACCTGTGGGAATTATTATGTCAGCACTTGGAGCACCATTTTTTCTTTATTTACTTAGGAAGAAGGAGGGGATATAGCGTGGCTGTAGAAACCAAGAAACTGGAGGTCAAATATGGAGATAAGCTAATACTAAAGGGTGCTGACTTTAAGGCAGAGGATGGTCAGGTAGTTACCATAATTGGCCCCAATGGTTCGGGAAAAACTACATTAATTAAGGCCCTATCAAGGTATATAAAAGCTCATTCAGGAAGTATATACCTCAGGGGAAGGGATATATACTCTATTTCAACAAAGGAAATTGCCAGGGAAATGGCTATACTGCCTCAGGTTAAACATGTATCCGCAGATATTACCATAGAGGCATTAGTAGCCTATGGTCGGTATCCTCATCTAAGATTTGGCCAAAGGATGGGAAGGAAAGATAGGAAAATAGTAGATTGGGCTATTGAAAAAACCGGACTAAGAGAATTAAGGGGTAGGTATATAGGACAGCTTTCTGGAGGCGAAAGCCAAAGGGCCTGGATTGCTATGGCTTTGGCCCAAAAACCTAAGATACTAGTTTTAGATGAACCTACGACATATTTAGATATATCCTTTCAACTAGAAGTCCTTGAATTAGTGAGGGAACTAAATTTATCCCTAGGTATTACTGTAATAATGGTATTACACGATTTAAACCAGGCTGCTAGATATTCAGATAGGATCTATGTATTGAAAGATGGGGATATTAGACAATTCGGAAGCCCCCATAAGATTATAAGGGAAAAGATGTTGAAGGATGTATTTAGAATAAAATCACACATTTATCAGGACAAGGTAAATGGATGCCCATATTTCATAGCACACAAGATTATATAAGGAAGGTGATGTAATGGAGCACGGAGGAGATCTAATATCTTATGAAAAATGTTATAGGGGTGAACTAATAGACTATAGCAGTAATATAAATCCCCTTGGGCCACCCAGTGGATTAAAGGACATACTAATGAGTAGCTTTGATAGTTTACAAGTTTATCCAGATATAAAATATAGGGAGTTGAAAGCCTCATTATCAAACTATCTAAAATGTCAAGTGGAAAACACCATAGTTGGCAATGGAGCGGTGGAACTAATAGATAATTTTACGGCCTTGGCAAATAGGGTTCTAGTATATATTCCATCCTTTTCTGAATACGAAAAAAGAGCCCTTATCCACGGAAAGGAAGTGATTCGGATACCATATAATTCTGACTATGGCATAGACACTAGGGATCTAAAGGGTATAATTGAAAAAGGCGATATGCTGATACTAGGTAATCCCAATAACCCTACTGGTCTCAGAATAGATAAAACGGAGCTATTGATAATCTACAATTTGATAATTAAATCAGAGGCATACTTATTGCTAGATGAGGCCTTTTTTGAATTTTGCCCCGAGGACTACGACAGTATAGAATTGTTTAGGCAGTATAATTATGAAGGCCTTGGGATTATTAGGGCTGCTACTAAGTTCTTTGCCCTACCTGGCATTAGACTTGGATATGGTTGTACATCGAGGTTCTTAGCAAGAGAGATATCTGAAGTTCAGTTACCCTGGAGTATAAACTCCTTTGCAGAATCTGCAGGAAAATATATATTTAATGATGAGGAATATATCAGGGAAAGTAAGGACTATATAGACAGGGAAAGAAAATACATATTTAGAGAGCTATCAAAACTATCTAGTTTTAAGGCGTTTTATACAGAAGCTAACTATACCCTGATTAAACTATTGGATTTAGATGAAGAATATGTATTTGATTTTTTCCTCCAAAGAGGAATCGTGATTAGGAAGTGCTCCAGCTTCCCGGGGCTGGACAATACCTATATCAGAGTGGCTATAAAATCCAGGGAGGACAATAAAAGGCTTATAGAAATCTTTAATGAATTGGAGATAGTAGTATGAAATCCATACTGATTACAGGTCCTTCGAGTAACTCAGGCAAAACTACTATTACCCTGGCCCTTACCAGAGCCATATCCAATAGAGGATATAAAATATCAGCCTTTAAAGCAGGTCCAGACTTCATCGATTTAAGATACTTGGAAATGGCCTCAGGAAAGCAGGCTGGTAATCTAGATATACACCTTATGGGAATAGATGGGGTAAGGACCTCTCTATCTATGAATTATGGTGAATATGGAATAGTAGAGGGGGCCATGGGCTACTTTGATGGTATATATAATGGTTTTGAAAATTCCAGCTATCATATATCTAATGAATTAGATATCCCCACAATTCTAGTATATAGACCCAAGGGAGAAATGTTTTCTGTCATACCCAAGATAAAGGGAATGGTTGACTTCTCAGGATCTAAGATAAAGGGAATTATTTTAAATGAAGTAAATGAAAGAATCTACCGTCTATTAAGGGAGAAGATAGAAGAATATATAGGTGTGGAGGTATTAGGCTATCTGCCCAAGGATAAGAAATTGGAACTGGAAAGCAGATACCTAGGACTTGTATGGCCTGACAATAGGAAGGATAGCCAGGACTTCATATCTAGGGCTGCAAATATTGCAGAGAAAACTCTATCCATAGATAGGATTTTGGGACTAGCCAATGAAATTCAGGTAGAGGACTATAAACATGAAGGGAAAAGAAATATAAAGGTTGCCATAGCCCGTGATGGGGCCTTCAATTTTTATTATAGAGAGAATCTAAAGCTATTAGAAAATACATGTAAGGTAGAATATTTTTCTCCCATTAAAGACAAGGAAGTACCAAGTGCGGATCTTATCTATCTTGGTGGGGGATATCCTGAGCTCTTCAAGGAGGAACTGACAGCCAATAAGGACATGATAAGGTCAATCAGGGAGAAGGCAGAAGAAGGCGTATTTATTCTTGCAGAGGCAGGTGGATTTATGTACCTGGTATCCTCCATAGAAGGACATGCCATGTGCAATATTTTTAAGGGTCATAGTCGGATGACGAATAGACTGCAAAGATTTGGATATGTAGATATGGAACTAAGGGAAGACACAATACTTGGGAAAAAAGGAGATATAATTAAGGGACATGAATATCACCAATCTACCATAGATATAGACCATAAGCCCCTATTTAACATTTCCAAGCCAAAAGATATTAGTAGAAGATGGCTATGTGGATATAGCTTCAAGAACGTCTTAGCATATTATCAGCACATTAATTTCCTTGGAAATAGGAAGACTTTTAATCATTTATTAGACAGTATAGAAAACAAAAGAAAGAGGGATAAAATTGTATATTAAAAATCCAATAGAAATAGAAAATAGGAGTATGGATATCATAGACCAGGTTATGAGTGATACCAGTTTTACAGAAGAGGAAATGATGGTAGCTAAAAGAATGGTACACACAACTGGAGACTTTGATTACAGAAATATAATAGAGTTTAGAAATGACTTCTTGGGGCAAGCAAAAAAAGCTATTAGAGAAGGTAAAACCATATTTACAGATACTAAGATGGCTTTTACGGGGATAAATAAAACTGCCCTAGCAAAGGCAAACTGCGAATTGAAATGCTATATAGATGATGAAAGAGTATTTAAATTATCTAAGAAACTTGCTACTACAAGGTCAGCCTGTGCAGTAGATCTGGCAGTTATGGACGGAGTTGATATATTTGTGATAGGAAATGCACCTACTGCATTATTTAGGGTGCTAGAGTTGTATAAAGAAGGCAAAGTTAAGCCTAGATTTATAGTAGGGGTACCAGTAGGCTTTGTTGGTGCCGCAGAATCAAAGGAATATCTAAGGGAATTCAACATACCATCTATATCAACACTAGGCAATAAGGGAGGAAGCAATGTAGCCGCTTCTATAATCAATGCCATTTTATATATGATGGTTGGCAGATAGGGGGCTATTTATTGTCTGGTCTTGATTTATACGTAATTAAGGATGGAAAGAACCTAAGATGTGGATATACTACAGGGAGCTGTGCCACAGCTGCTGCCAAAGCTTCTGCGCTTATGCTGGAAACAGGGAAGATAATAAGTTATGTAGAAATAGATACACCAGCGGGTATCAGGCTAAAATTACAGGTAAATAATCCCCAGATTACAGAAGAGGCCGCTAGCTGCTCCATAATCAAGGATGCAGGAGACGATCCCGACAATACAGATGGCATAGAAATATATGCCAGGGTGGTCAAAAGAAAGGATAGGAAAATCAATATAGATGGTGGTCAAGGCATTGGAAGGATAAGGAGGAAGGGATTATTTGGAAAACCTGGAGATGCGGCTATAAACCCTGTACCAAGGAAAATGATTGAAAAAGAAGTCAGGGAAGTAAAGGACAGTGGCTATGATATTCTGATCTTTGCACCCCGGGGTGAGGAAATAGGAAGGAAAACATTTAACAAGAATATTGGAATTGAGGGTGGTATATCCATCATTGGGACAAAGGGCATAGTATATCCAATGAGTGAGGATGCCTTTTTAAAGACCATATATATGGAAATGGATATGATAGCCAATGGACCGGGAAAGGAACATATTATTTTAGTGCCAGGAAACTATGGAGAAAAGCAGGCTGATGAACTAAAGATAGATGGGCCAAGGGTAAGGATATCCAATTTTTTAGGGGATAGCCTCCTATATGCCTACAACAAGGGCTTTAAGTCCATAAGCCTAATAGGTCATATTGGAAAGTTTGCAAAGCTATCCATAGGGGTTTTCAATACCCATAGCAAGGTATGCGATGGAAGAATGGAAGCTTTTGTATACTACCTATCTTTAATGGGGGCACCCATGGACCTACTAAATAAGGTTAATAACTGTGTAACAGCAGAAGAAGGATTAAACACCTCTATTGAAGCAGGATATGGACAGGTGGTCAAACATATGGAAAAGGGCGGAGAAGAAAGAATTAGAAGATATTTAAAGAATGAGGATTATAAGGTTAGAGTAATTATATATTTCATGGAAAGGGGGGTGGATATATGTTAGTTGTAGGAGGAATAGGACCGGGAAATCCCAAGTATCTAACTATAGATATGAGGATCAGAATAGAGGAAGGGAAATATATCCTTGCTTTTGGAAGGGTAGCAGCTTCCCTAAGGGAGATCAGGGATGATATTGTCCAGGTAAATAAGGTAGAAGAAATACTGAACTATATAGCCCCGGATAGGGAGACCCTGTTACTAGCATCAGGGGACCCGAATTTCTATGGGATAGTAGATTTTTTAAAAGCTAAGGGTCTAACTATTAGGGAAGTAATACCTGGACTGTCTTCTTTCCAGTATATGATGAGCAAGCTTCAAAAATCCTGGCAACATGCCTTCTTTTTGTCCCTACATGGCAGAGAGGAAAGTCTAGAAGACATTGGATTCCACCAGCTTTCAATACTCTTAGCAGACAAAGACAATACAGCAGGTAAAATATCCAATGACCTATATAAACTAGGGATAAGGGGAAAAGTCTACGCAGGATTTAACCTATCATATGAAGATGAAAAGATAATAGTAAAAAATATTGGTGAGAAAATCCAAACACTTTCTTCACTGGGGGTAGTAGTGGTGGAAAATGAAATGGATTAGGGATTAATTATCTATTCGTGGAAATATTCCCATGACAAAGTTCAATATTAGAATCCTTACCCTAGGCTATTTGGCCATAGATGAAGGAGATAAACTTTTAGATTTAGGAGCAGGAACAGGGTCTATATCACAGAAGCTGCCCTCCATGGGGCTGAGGTTTGTGCCATTGAAAAGAAGAAGGAGGGTATTAGACTTATAAGGGCAAATAGTGAAAAGCTTGGGGTGGATTTAACTATCATAAATGGACAGGCACCGAAGGATTTGCCAGATGTAAAGTTTGATAAATGCTTTATAGGTGGTTCCGGTGGCAAATTAGAAGAGATATTTGACTATTTGGAAAAGGCACTAGTAGAGAAAGGCATAGTAATGGGAAATTTTATTAAATTAGGGAATCTAAATAAATTTATGGTTCTTCTAAAGCATTATAATTATATGGATGTGGAAGTTAACCTTATCCAGGCATCTACCATGGATAGGATTGGGCTTCTCAAAGGACAAAATCCAATTTTTTTAGTAAAAGGAGTGAAGGCAAATGGTTAGTTTTATGGGAGCAAGTCCTAGATGTGTGGATTTGATTACAATAGAAGATAGAGGGCTCCTAAAGGAGGTTGATTTAGTCGTAAATGCAGGGTCCTTGGTGTCTAAGGAGCACCTGGAATTTTGCGGGGAAGGGATTGAATTTTATAATTCAGCCTCTATGACTTTGGGGGAAGTCATAAAGAAAAGGGTTGAGAATGTAGCTGAAGACTTTATAATGGTTATGCATAACCCTAGTTATAAGGGCGGAAAAGATTATTTGAAGAATATAGTAAATAGAATTTTAAAGTATAAAAGAGGAAAAACCTCAGTAGATATAGTTAAAAACTCAGGAAGACCCAGTACTGAATTAAATATCACCACCTTAGATAGTATCGATTATGAAATTGTAGATATGCTAATAGGCTCAATTATCGGGAATACAAACTCCTATATAAAGGATGAGAAAACAATCACACTTTGGGGATATAACATAAAATGATTTGGATAATAGGTGGTACCAGTGAAGGAAGGGAAATAGTAGATAAGATCAGGGATTTAGAGGATTATCTTGTGACCATAGCTACAGATGAGGGAAAAGAGTTTTTAAATAGTGAAAGGGTATTTATAGGCAGAATGGACTACGATGCTATGATGAGATTCGGGAAGGCTAATAGTGTTAAACTAATCGTTGATCTAAGCCACCCATATGCAAAAATAGTATCGGAAAATGCTAGGACAGTGGCAAGAAATTTAAAAATAAAGTATATTAGATATGTAAGAGAAAATACAGAATTTACACCAAATACCATTTATCTTAGAAACTATGAGGAAGCCTATAAGTATTTGTCCAAGGTATCAGGCACAGTCTTTTTCACCACTGGCTCCAAGAATATTGGAGACTTTGAAAAAATAAAGGGCAGTAACAGATTTATTTACAGGATAATTCCAGCTATGGAAAGTATGAAAATATGTAAAAAGCATGGTATATCTATGAAGAATATAATAGCAGTTTTAGGGCCCTTTTCAAAAGAATATAACAGGGCTATGTTTAAGGAATATAATCCAAAATATTGTGTTATGAAAGATAGTGGAAAAAAGGGAGGAACATTAGAGAAAGTATTGGCTTGTGAGGACCTAGCCATAATTCCAATAATTATAGGTAGGGAGGCAGAGAAAGGAATAATAGATTTAGATTTAGTGGAAAGGCTCATAAGAAGAGTATCGAAAGGTGGTGGAGTAGGTGGAGAATTCATATAGATTTTTTAGAAATACGGATTGCCAGTATTTTCCCTGTCACAAGGTGGAGAACACTAGAGAATTTAATTGCATGTTTTGCTATTGTCCCTTATACTTATTAGAAGACTGCGGTGGCAATTATCAAGTGAACAATGGAGTTAAGGATTGTTCAAATTGCCTTATACCACATAGGCCAAAGGGCTATGACTATATAGTTAATAAATTAATTGAAGTTAATAACTCGAAGAGAGAAAAATAAATGAAAGAGGTACAATCAGATGAAATTAATCAAAAAAACACTAGAGGGAATAGGGGCACCAAACCTTAAGGCAATGGACCTAACAAGGGAGAAATGGGACAAGATGCTCAAGCCCTTGGGAAGCCTTGGAAAGCTGGAAGAGGTGACCATAAAAATTGCAGGTATCATGGGAAAGAGTCATAATAGAATAGATAAAAAAGCAATAGTTGTCATGTCCAGCGACAATGGAGTGGTAGAAGAAGGGGTTAGTGCTGCCCCACAATTTTTCACAAGGGTATTGACGGAAAGCATGCCCAAGGGCATCACTGGTGTGGCTACCTTGGGGAAGTTTACCAATACTGATATTATCACAGTCGATCTGGGGGTAATAGGGGAAATAGAGGATCCTAGAGTAATTAATAGAAAAATCTCTCATGGTACAAGGAATTTTACTAAGGGGCCTGCCATGACCTATGAACAGGCAGTTAAATCTATAGAAATTGGCATAGAATTGGGGGACAGACTCTATGGGGAGGGCTATGATATATTGGGAACAGGGGAGATAGGCATAGGAAATACTACTAGCTCAGCCGCTGTACTGTCAGTTTTGGCAAATCTAGAGGTGGATATTACCTGTGGGAAGGGGGCAGGATTAACCGAAGAGCAGTATATAAACAAAAAAAGTGTTATAATAAAAGGAATAGAAACAAATAAGCCCAATAGGGAGGACCCCATAGATGTAATATCAAAGCTGGGGGGATACGATATAGGTGGTATGTGCGGCTTATTTTTATCTGCAGCTAAGAATAAGAGGCCCATAGTAGCTGATGGATTTATATCTACAGTGGCGGCCCTCTGTGCTGTGAAGCTAAGTCCTCTGGTCAAAGAATATATAATAGCCTCCCACCTATCAGCAGAACCAGGAGCTATTCAAGTAATGGAGGAACTGGGCTTGAGCCCAATGCTAAACCTAGACATGAGACTAGGAGAAGGTTCGGGTTGTCCCCTAGCCTTTCAAATAATTGAAGCAGGGCTATATAGTTTGGAAAATATGGCTACTTTTGAGGAAGTCGCCTTAAGCGATGAAACATTGGTAGATATTCGAAAGGAATAGGTCGTGATGAGATGATTACATTGATTACAGGTGGTGCCAGATCGGGAAAGAGTAGCTATGCAGAAAGCCTATATAAGGACAAGAAGGATGTGGTATATATGGCAACATCCAAGGTCTTAGATGATGAAATGGCCGAAAGGGTAAAACTTCACCAGAGCTCGAGGCCCAGGGAGTGGAGAACCTATGAGGGGAATTATGACTTGCAGGAGGCCCTAGGAGATGAGGGTAACTATTTGCTGGACTGTATTACAGTTCTTACATCAAACATAATGTACGATATATCCAAGGATTTAGATTATATAGGCTATGAAGTGCAGGAGAGGATAGAAAACACAGTGGTTACTGAGTTGGAAAATCTAATAAATTCGGTCAATGAAAGGGCCTACAATCTAATTCTAGTTACCAATGAAGTGGGATATTCCATAGTGCCTGAGCATCATATTTCCAGGGTATTCAGGGACATACAGGGAAGGGTAAACCAGAGAATAGCTGCCTTGGCAGATGAGGTTTATTTGGTATGCTGTGGTATACCGGTGACTATTAAATGATAAGGGGTCTCATACTTTCATTTCAGTTTTTCTCTCGCATTCCCATTAATAAGCCCATAGAATTTCAAGAGAAGAATATCCGCTATAGTGTATTCTTCATGCCCCTAGTGGGGGCCCTCATAGGCCTTGCAGGCGGAGTAATTAACCATATATTTTATCCCTATAATGAACTAATGGCATCCTTTCTGACCCTTTTGACAGTAATTGCCCTAACGGGGGGCCTCCACCTAGATGGTCTATCAGATACCATAGATGGATTTATGTCGGGAAGGGACAGGGAAAGAACACTGGAGATTATGAAGGATAGCAGGATAGGTGCCTTTGCTGCAATGGGGCTGGTCTTGTCCATATTGTTTAAGTTTATATTGATATACAGTATTTCAGATATTTTACTGCCCCTAATTCTGTCCCTAGCCAATAGCAGATTGGTGGTGAGCAGACTAATAGCCTTTAAGAAAAATGCGAAACAAGAGGGTCTAGGGGACCTGTTTCATAGGAGTAAGCCGGGGAAACTTGTTAATGCGGCTAGCCTTATATATGTGTTTATATTAGTACTTGTCAATTTTAAGTACCTGATTCCACTTGCCGCCAGTTTCTTTTTGGGTGAATACATATCCCATGTATCATACAAAAAAATAGGTGGACTCACTGGGGATGTAAGTGGTGCCACTATAGAATTGACCGAACTGGTCTCACTCCTAGGGTTTTTTCTTATAGAGCAGCTTTTTTAGGCCTAAAGGCAGTTTGTAGGTGGAAGGATAATTTATAGGATAGGAAGAGTGTTAATATGGATATTATAATGATTAGGCACGGGGAAACCAGTGACAATTTAGACAAGGTATTTAGCAGATTTGATACTGGCCTTACCGAAAAAGGCAAAAGGCAAATCGAGGCTGCAAAGGTAAAGCTAAAAGACTTCAGCTTTGAAGAGGTTTATTTCAGCCCATTTGATAGGACTGTTGAAAGCCTAAGGATATTGGATTTGCATGGTAGCCTAGAGCCTAGAATAAGGGAAATAAATTTTGGTATTTTTGCAGGAAAGACCTATAAGGAAATACTTGAAATATATCCCTCGGAAACTAAGGAATGGCTGGAGGACACCAACAACTATAGGATAGCGGAGGGGGAAAGTCTGCTAGATGTCTATACTAGGGTAATAGATTTTTTAGAAGAAATATACAAGACAGGTAAGGATACCCTTTTAGTTACCCATGATTGTGTTATAAGACTTGCCCTTTGCTGGGTATTTGACGATATAGACTACTTTTTTAAATTTAAGGTAGACAATGGCAGTATAAGTGTGATTTCTATAGACAAGGGATTTAAATTTATTAAAAGTTTGAATAATTGACCTCTGAATTAAATTGCCAAATAGGAGATTAAAAAATTGACTTTATAGGAATTGAATTATATAATTAATCTTAGAATAATAAAAAAGAAGGGGAGCTAGATAAATCTGGCTGAGAGTAAGCTGTATTGCTTAGACCCACAACCTGAACTAGATAATGCTAGCGGAGGGAAATATTTTGTTGAATCTGTTTACCCTTTATCCAGTTTAGGATAAGGGGTATTTTATTTAAAAAGAGAAATACTAAATATTCTTTAGGAGGTTTTAGGATGGAAATATTTGATAATGAAGCAAATACCTATGATAGTTGGTATGAATCAAAATTGGGTAGCTTTGTGGATACAGTTGAGACAGAACTAGCCTTTACCTTATTCAAACCACAAGAGGGTATGAAAATATTAGATGTAGGTTGTGGAACTGGAAATTTCAGCATAAAACTTGCAGAAATGGGATGCCAAGTGGTAGGTATAGACATATCAGAGAAAATGCTGGCAGAGGCAAGAAAGAAGATAGAAGGGAGAAACTTAGATATTAAGTTTTACAATATGGATGTCTATAATATTGATTTCCAAGATGGATATTTTGATGGAGTTTTTTCCATGGCTGCATTTGAATTTATTGATAGACCGCAAGAAGCCTATGATGAAATGTATAGGGTGCTTAAGGAGCAGGGGCATTTGCTCATAGGTACAATTAATTTAGATAGTAGGTGGGGTCAGTTATACCTATCAAAGTCTTTTCAGGAAAACACAATATTTAGGTATGCAAAGTTTAAGACTATGTCAGACCTTCAATCACTAAATGTGAATGAAATAATGAATTCAGGACAGTGTTTATTTATATCCCCCAATGCAAAAGATGAAGAGATAGGTATGGAAGTAGAAAGGAGTTTATCTAAATCGGAAAAAGGAGGATTTATATGTGTGCTATGGAAGAAAAAAAGGTAATATCATGTCAAATAACCTATCTTCCAATAGGGAAGGAAGATTATTCAGGAGAAGTAGAAGAGGTACTGGAACTTATCAGCCTTTCAGGTCTTAGCTACAACATAGACATCATGTCAACTACAATTCAAGGAAAAGCAGATAGGATATTTACTTTAATATCGGACATATATGAGAAGATGTCAGTGCAAGGGAATAATTTTACAATGAATATTATAATTTCAAATGTTTGTGGATGTTAGTAGAAATAATTGACCTCGGTCAATTATTTTTTTCTTTGCCCATGCTAAAATAGGATTAAGAAAATAATTTGCAAGGAGAGATACAATGAAAAAGTTTAATGAAATGAAAGAGAAGAATCTAAATATGCTGAAACAATATATCCCAGTGGTTGCTAGGGTCCATGGTCCAGCTCACCCAGAATTCTACGATGTGGCAAAGGTATTTGGGCGTCTACTTGATAAATTAGATGATACTGGTATAGAAGAAATAAATCTATCTGAAGAGTTTAAATCCCTGCGTCAAATCACCAACAATTACCTAGTACCTTCTGATGTGTGCGAAAGCTACGAGGCAGTATATAATATGATAGATGAGTTAGATATGGCATATCATAGCTAAAACAAGGTATAATAAGTGGGAGGTGGAATATGCAAAGAACTATTTTGAAAAATAAGAATCTTATAGGCCTAATAAATGGAATTCTAATTGCCATAGCCTTTATAGGCAAATGGACAGGGGGAAGTATAAATATATTTGTCTGGTCCCTAGTTGCTGCCTCCATAATTGGAGTAGCTCCAATAGCAATCCAGGCCTACCAAGCCCTAAGGGTAAAGGTAGTAAGCATAGATGTATTAGTTACAATAGCCGTAGGCGGTGCCTTTATCATTAGAAATTTTGAAGAATCAGCCATTGTCACATTTTTGTTCCTATTCGGTGCATTTCTAGAGCAGCGTACCCTTAATAGGACCAGATCTGCCATTAAGGAATTGACTGAAATGGCACCAGAAAGTGCACTTAAGCAAGGTGAAGATGGCGAATTTCAAGAGGTTGAGGTTGACGATGTAGATGTAGGTGATATTTTGCTGGTAAAGACAGGTGCCAAGATTCCTGTTGACGGAACAGTTATAATAGGCGAAGGCAGTATCAACGAGGCCAGTATAACAGGTGAATCTATACCAGTTAGAAAGGAAAAGGAATCCAAGGTATTTGCAGGCACCATCCTAGACAATGGAACTATTCAAATAGTGGCAAACAGGGTAGGTGAGGATACCACTTTTGGTAGGATCATAGAGTTGGTGGAGGAAGCCCAAGATTCAAAATCAGAAGCTGAAAGGTTTATAGATAGGTTCTCCAAGTACTATACGCCGGCAGTATTGGTCATAGCATTTCTTGTTTGGATATTTTCCCGCAGTATCGAACTGGCAATTACTATCCTGGTCCTAGGTTGTCCGGGGGCCCTAGTCATAGGGGTGCCCGTATCCCATGTGGCAGGTATAGGAAATGGAGCCAGCCATGGTGTATTGTTAAAGGGCAGCGAGGTGATTAGCGACTTCAGCAGGCTAGACAGCATGGTCTTTGACAAGACAGGTACCCTGACCATGGGCAATCCATCAGTTGCCGAGAAAAAATACTATGGCGACCATATAGAAGAGGCTCTTGGCTACCTAGCTAGTATTGAAAAGGAATCAGATCATCCCCTAGCCAAGGCAGTGCTGGAGGATATTGGACCTGTGGAATATCTGCCAGTGGAAGACACGGAGGTAATAAAGGGAGAAGGAATCCTAGCCACAGTAAATGGCCATAGACTTGCAGTAGGGAACCTGGCCTTAATGGAAAGGGAAAATATAAGCCTAGGTAAAGATGCAAGGGCTCATATAAAGGACCTGGAGGAAGGTGGAAATTCCCTTGTCCTTACAGCCCTTGATGGGCAACTAAAGATTTTGATGGGAATTAGGGACCAGATCAGGCCAGGAGTCAGGGAAGATCTAGAAAGAATTAAAAAACTAGGGGTTAAAAACCTGATTATGCTTTCAGGAGACAATCAGGGGACAGTAGATGCAGTAAGCAGCCAATTGGGATTGACAGAGGCCCATGGCAACATGCTTCCTGAAGACAAATCTGCCTATATCAAGAAACTAATAGAGGAAAAGAAGCAAATCGTTGCATTCGTAGGGGATGGGGTAAACGACAGTCCCTCACTGGCCCTAGCCAATATTGGAATTGCCATGGGCAGTGGTACAGATGTTGCCATCGAGACTTCCGATGTAGTCCTTATGAATTCAGATTTTAGTCGATTGCCCCATGCTCTAGGATTGGCCAAGGTCACTGCTAGGAATATGAGGCAAAATATCATCATCGCTATCGGAGTAGTCCTAGCCCTCTTGGCCAGCCTATTATTTAGCCAATGGATGAATATGTCTATCGGCATGTTAGTCCACGAAGGCAGTATATTGCTAGTCATACTAAATGGCATGAGACTCTTAAGATATAGGTTAAAATAAAATTTGAAAGGAGAATGAAAATGAAATCAGCGACAATTCAATTGGAAACCTTGACCTGTCCATCTTGCTCCCAAAAAATCGAGGGTGCAATAAGGGGCTTGGAAGGAGTAGATCATAGCAGCGCCCAGGTATTATTTAACTCTAGCAAGGTAAAGTTAAGCTTTGATGAGGAAAAGATAAGCATAGAAGATATTGAAGATGCTATAAATAGGGTAGGATACGATATCGTAAAATCAAAGGTAAAATAAGGAAAACCCCTCTTACAGGATTGCAAGAGGGGTTTTTAAATTAAAATACAGAATATTTAAAAATGTATTGACAGAAAAGTTCAAAAATTATATTATTGAATTGACATAAAATTTCAATATCAAGAGGTGCGAAATGATAAATTTATTGAATTCTATAGTTGCTAAGGAAAAAAGAATGGCAATAGGTTTAATGTCGGGGACATCAATGGATGGAATTGACGCCTGTCTAGTGGAAATTTCCGGCAGTGGAAATGATAGCAGATTTGAATTATTGAAATTTATTACCCTAGAATACACAATAGAAGAAAAACTGAGAATAGAGAAGCTGACTAAGAATGAAAGTGCAAGGGTAGAAGAAATCTGTCATATGAATAAACTATTGGGGGAAAAGTTTGGAGATGCTGCCCTAGAACTCTGCAAGGCAGCTAAGATTTCCCCAGAACAAGTAGATTTTATTAGCTCTCATGGACAGACTATCTACCATATGCCCGAAGCGGGCAGTACATTGCAAATTGGTGAATTGTCGGAGATAGCAGCTAGGACAAACTGTATAACAGTTGGAGACTTTAGGCCCTCTGATATGGCCTATGGAGGGCAGGGAGCCCCATTGGTCCCCTTTGTGGACTATATACTGTATTCCCATAAGAATAAGGGAAGGGTCCTCCTGAACCTAGGGGGAATAGGAAATATTACAATATTACCTGCCAATTCAAAAATCTCTGATGTCCTTGCCTTTGATACGGGACCAGCAAATCTCCTGATAGACAGTCTGGTAAATAAAATTACAGGGGGAGAAAAACTCTTTGACGAATCTGGGGCCCTGGCAATGAAAGGACAAATAAATGAAAAATGGTTAAATCAACTGATAGATAAGGACAAATACTTGGACTTGCAACCTCCTAAAAGTACAGGTAGGGAATATTATTCCCATGAATTTGCTTCAAATCTATATAGTGAGGGCAGGAAATTAGCCCTAGGACAGTTGGATATACTGGCAACCATAACGGCATATACGGCAAAGACTGTGGCAGATCAGCTAGGTAGATTTGTCCTGGACAAGTATTCAATCCAGGAACTATATGTAAGCGGTGGTGGGGCCCATAATAAATTAATTATGAAACTCCTAGCCCAATACTTGGAGATGGAAGTCTACCCAGTAGACCAGCTCGGTCTCTCATCTGATGCCAAGGAGGCAGTGGCATTTGCTATCTTGGGCAATCAATTCTTACTTGGACTGGGCAACAATATCCCCTCAGCCACAGGTGCAGATAGAAATGTAATAATGGGGAAACTAGCTTTTCCCTCAAGGGAGATGTAGGCATGGAAAAGAATTTGGATGGCCTAATAAAAAGGTATATGGATTTAAACTATTTTCCGTCACTTGTAGTAAAGGCGTTTGGGGCCAAAGAAATTTTTTATGAGAAGGCTTTTGGAGATGCCAAATTAGATACCCTATTCGATGTGGCCTCCTTGACCAAGATAGTGACCTCTACCCTTGTATTAAAATTCATAGGGGAGGGAAGGTTTTCCCTACAAAGTAGCCTAGAAGAAGTACTGCCAGCAATAGGAGCATATAAAAACCTAAGGGACAAATTCGGAAAGACAAGCATACAAGAACTATTGACCCATAGTTCCGGTCTGATAGATTGGTACCCATTTTATACGAGTGGTGGGGATTTTTTACATATATTAAATAAGATATACCAGAAAACTGAAAAGATAAAGGGGACCCTATATAGCGATTTGAATTTTATGCTTCTAGGAGAAATAATAAAATACACAAGTGGAAAGAACCTTGATGATTGTTTAAATGATTATATAAAAGAACCCCTTGCTATAGAGGATATTTACTATAATCCCAGAAATAAAGAAAACATAGCTCCGTCATCCTATGGAAACATTATCGAAGAGAATATGTGCAGGGAAAGAAATCTGATATTTGAGAAATGGAGGGATAGGGAAAGGGAGTTGATAGGAGAAGTAAATGATGGAAATGGGTTTTATTTTTTCAAAGGTTTGGCAGGGCATGCAGGTATCTTTGCCAATGCAGATGCCTACCTTAAGCTTGGCAGAATGTATCTAGAGTCAAAAGAAAGCCTGATACTGAATTCAATGAAAGATTTTGGAGGAAATAGGGGATTGGGATGGCAGATGGGAGAGATGTATCCATATGGATGTGGCCACACTGGATTTACTGGCACCTCGATATGGATAAGCAGAGACAAGGGCCTAGGAGTAGTTATCTTCAGCAACAGGCTCATGGGCAATTGGCAAAAAAGCAATTTAAATCAATTTAGAAGAGAAGTACATGAAATGCTAGTCAAATATTTTTAGGAGGTAGGAAGATGAAGAAAAGAATGATTTTAGTTTTAAGTGTAGTTTTGGCCTTAAGTATATTCTTATCTGCTTGTGGAGATAGCAAACAGCCACAGGATGAGGTAAGCCAACCAGCAGGCAGTGAACAAGATGTATCTCAGGAAGCAGATAAACCTCAGGTAGCCCAGGTACTAAAATATGGTACAGATGCAGAGCCAGGTGGGCTTGATCCACATACCATATCTGCTGCAGCATCCATTAGGATTTTCAAGCAAATCTACAACACCCTAATAGACGTAGATGACGACATGAATTATATTCCAGAATTGGCAAAGTCTTGGGAGCAACCCGATGACACCACCTATATCTTCTATCTAAGGGAAGGGGTAAAATTCCACAATGGCAGGGAAATGGTGGCAGACGACGTAAAATATAGTTTTGAAAGGGTTTTAGATCCGGATACTGCTGCCATAGGCAAGTCATATTATGATAAGATTGAAACAATGGAAGTCCTGGACGATTACACCATAAAATTTGTCTTAAAGGAACCCTTTGCACCATTTATGGGAAATCTAACCTCCCTTTATGGAGCCATAGTCCCAAAGGAATTTATTGAAGAACATGAGAATTTAATGGTAGAAGCATGTGGTACAGGACCCTTTAAACTTGAAGAATGGATTCCAGATAATAGGGTAGTCCTAGTAAGAAATGAAAACTATTTTGAAGAGGGACAACCAAAACTCGATAGTATTGAGTATTATGTAATGACTGATGAGTCGGCTAGACTTGCGGCTCTTAGGACAGGCAACGTTCATTTGATTAAACTTCCGGCAGCTAGTTTACCGTTGGTAGAAGGCAATCCAGATATAAATGTTCTCCCCTTCCAAACCAATGACTATAGTTACCTAGGATTTAATATGACTTTAGATAAGTTTAAAGATGTAAGGGTTAGACAGGCTATGAGCTATGCCCTAGACAGACAGGAGATAATTGATACCGTGTATGATGGTGAGGCAAGCATCTCTGGATTTGTGACACCTGCCATGGGTAGATGGGCAATAGACTATGCAGGTAAGGACCTATACAAGCAAAATATAGAAAAAGCTAAACAACTACTAGCAGATGCAGGCTATCCTAATGGATTTGAAACTAGCATAGCAGTGGGATTATTTGACGACATCAGGAATATAGGTGAGGTAATTCAAAAACAATTGGAGGCAATTGGAGTAAAGGCTGAAATACAAAATCTAGAAACTGGTCAGTATATAGATGCTTGGAGCAACAAGGGCCATGAAATGATGGTAGGTAGAAATGGTGCTGGAACTGACCCCAATAGGTCTGTTGCATTTTTCTTCTCCACCACAGGTTCAGCCAATGTATGGGGCTATTCTAATTCAAAGGTAGACGAGCTCTGTGAATTGGGAATGGTTACAGTAGACGAGAAGGAAAGAGAATCCGTATACAAAGAGGCCCAGGAGCTAGTGCTAGAGGATAGCCCAAATCTATTTATGGCATCCCATATGGATTATTTCTTTGCTAGAAAAGAAATGAAAAACTTTACACCATCTACCTTTAATAGCGAAGATTTTTCAAGGGTAATTATTGAGTAACATTTTTGGAGGGCATTTGTTGGCCCTCCTCCCCCTTTTCAATTTTGCAAGGGGATTAAGTTTTCTTAGAGGGGTGTAGTCATGAGGGCATACATTATCAGAAGGGTTTTAACACTAATACCGATTTTAATAGGGATTAGCCTGAGTATATTTTTAATAATGCAGCTAATTCCAGGGGACGTCGTATCTGGAATGTTGGGAATTGAAGCAAATCCCGAGCTTAGGGCAAATTTAGAAAAGAAGCTGGGCCTTGATAGACCTCTTCATGAACAGTATTTAAGCTGGATAGGAAAGGCTATAAAAGGTGACTTTGGCAAATCTTTTAGGACAGATAAGGAGATATTTCCTGAAATCTTAAACAGGTTTAAAATAACATTTCAGCTCACAATAATGGCTGCAGTTATTTCTTGGCTAATTGCCATACCTCTTGGGATTATATCAGCCCTGAAGAGGAATACCATAGTAGATGCTATAGTGAGATTTATAGCACTTCTTGGGGTATCGGTACCAAACTTCGCATTTGCCACACTGTCAATTCTATTTTTATCAAAGGTATTTAAATATTATCCGCCAGTAGGATATGTAGGTTTATTTGCTGATCCAGCAAAAAATCTTAAGATTATGATCCTGCCAGCAATCATTCTAGGTGCCATCATGTCAGGCTCCATAATGAGGATGACAAGGTCCTCCTTATTGGAAGTAATGAGGCAGGATTTTATAAAGACCATAAGGGCAAAGGGAGCATCTGAAAAGTTGGTACTCTTTGTACATGCCTTAAAAAACGCACTTATCCCCATAATTACACTGGTAGGGATGCAAATAGGCAGCCTATTGGGGGGAACAGTAGTTACAGAACAAATCTTTTCTATACCAGGCCTGGGACAAATGGTGCTTACAGGAATCAATCAAAGGGATTTTCCTGTGGTTCAAGGAAGCATTTTGTTCATTGCCTTTGTCTATGTAGTTATAAATATAATTGTAGACATCTTATATACATATATAGATCCTCGTATAACTTTTAAAACAGGAAGGTGACTTTATGGATTGGTTTAAATCATTAATTAGGGCAGTTTTAAAAATTATAAGAGAGCTTCTCAAGGACAAGGTGGGGAGAATTGGGCTAATAGGCGTATTGATAGTAGTTATTCTAGCCCTAGGAGCACCCCTAATAGCCATGCATGACGTGACAGAAATGTTTTCCAAGAGCAAGTTAAAGCCACCTAGCCCTGAATTTCTTTTTGGGACCGATGATTTTGGCAGGGATGTATTTAGCAGGATTGTCTTTGGAGCCAGGATCTCACTTAAGGTAGGAATTATCTCTGTTGGTATATCAGCTAGCTCTGGATTTATACTGGGCATATTAGCAGGCTACTATGAGGGAAAAACAGATGGGATTATTATGGGAATCATGGACGTCCTATTTGCCTTTCCCTCCATATTATTGGCCCTCTTTATCGTTTCAGTCCTGGGGCCAAATCTTACAAATACGATGATAGCAATTGGTATAGTAAGTACTCCTGTCTTTACTAGGACAGTCAGGGCTTCGGTTATATCCGTCAAATCCATGGAGTATATAACCAGTGCAAAAAGCATAGGTCTCAGTTCAATATCCATTATAATGAGGCATGTTGCTCCAAATATCTTGGCACCATTTACAGTACAGGCAACACTGGCCTTATCTTCTGCTATTTTGACAGAGGCATCCCTTTCATTTTTGGGTCTGGGAATTCAACCACCCAATCCCTCATGGGGATCTATGTTAAGCGAAAGTAGAAAATACATGGAATTAGCTCCCTGGCTGGCAATTGCTCCCTCAGTATTTATCATAGCTACCATATTGTCATTTAATTTGCTGGGAGATAGCCTAAGGGATGTTCTAGATCCTAAATTCAAGCTATAAGGGGAAAGACTATGGATAATATATTGGAAGTTAAAGACTTAAATATAGATATAGTAGACAATGGGTCCATCAAGTCACTGGTGGAAAATGTGAGCTTTAATGTCAAAAGAAAGGGTTCCTTAGGCATAGTAGGGGAATCTGGCTGTGGCAAAAGTATTACAGCCTTATCTATTATGCAGCTTTTATCCTATCCACTAAAGGCCTCAAGGGGCGAAATAATATATAGGGATGGTGACAAGCAAATAGAACTCAGGGAGGCAAACAAGGGGGTCATGAGAAAAATTAGGGGAAAGGAAATATCCATGATATTTCAGGAGCCTATGACAGCCCTAGACCCTCTATTTACTATAGAAGAACAGATAGGAGAAGTATTGGAAATTCACACGGACTTAAGGAAAAGCGAAATAAGAAAATTGGTTTTGGAAATGCTAGACAAGGTAGGTATACCTCAACCGGAGAGGATAATGAAGAATTATCCACATCAATTATCGGGTGGTATGCTGCAAAGAGTGGTTATTTCCATGGCTTTAATCCTAAATCCCAAGCTCATTATTGCAGATGAGCCTACAACGGCCTTAGATGTCACAATACAGGCTCAAATACTAGAGCTAATCAACGACCTAAGGTCATCCTATGATACGTCAATCATTATGATAACCCATGATCTAGGGGTAATAGCGGAAACCTGTGAAGACGTAATAGTTTTCTATGCAGGCCAAATAGTGGAGCAGGGCAGTGTAATAGATATATTTCACAATACGGCCCATCCATATACAAGGGGGCTAATAAGTGCTGTAAGGTCCCTGGGGGACAAGGATACAGAATTATTTACCATAGCAGGTACGGTACCCCTAGCAGGAGAATTTGGCAAGGGCTGTAGATTTGCAGACAGGTGTAGCCAGGCTCTGCCAATATGCAGTGAAAGGGAACCAGAGCTAGTAGAAATATCAGCTAGCCATAAGTCCAAGTGCTGGCTTTACAATGGAGGGGATACCAGTGACTAATGTAATTCTAGAAGTAGAAAATCTAAAGAAGTATTTCCCCATAAAAGAGGGCATTTTCAATAGGACTAAAAATTATGTTCGTGCTGTAGAAGATGTTAGTTTTAGCGTAAGGGAGAAGGAGACCTTTGCCATTGTAGGGGAGTCAGGATGTGGCAAGTCTACCACTGGACGCAGCATACTCAGACTAATAGAACCTACAAGTGGGAGTCTAATATACAATGGTAGGGACCTATTGGCCCTATCCAATGAGGAATTGAGAAAATTAAGAAGGGAAATACAGATTATCTTTCAAAATCCCTACAGTTCCTTAAATCCTCGGATGACCGTCAGGAAATTGTTATCAGAGCCCTTGGAACACAACTTTAGACTAGGGCAAGGGGAAATAAAGGAAAGGGTAGAGGCCATGGTTGACAAGGTGGGCCTATCTAGGAAACATTTGGACAGGTATCCACATCAATTCAGCGGTGGCCAAAGACAAAGGATAAGCATAGCCAGATCAATAATTACTAATCCTAAACTGGTAATAGCAGATGAACCAGTATCTGCCCTGGATGTGTCAATACAGTCACAAATATTAAACCTTTTGATGGAATTACAAAAGGACCTAGGGCTTACTATGATTTTCATTTCACACGACCTAAATGTAGTTAGGAGGATTAGCAATAGGGTTGCCGTTATGTATCTAGGGTCAATTGCAGAAATAGGCCATACAGAAGATATATTCAATAGTCCCTTGCACCCCTATACGGAAGCCTTATTATCGGCCGTTCCTTCTTTGGATCCCACGGTGAAAAAACAAAGGAATATATTAAAAGGTGAAATACCTTCACCAATAAATCCGCCCTCTGGATGTGCCTTTCAGACTAGGTGCAGCAAGGTAATGAATATCTGCAAAGAAAAAAGGCCTGAATTAAAAGAAATAGACAAGGGGCATAGGGTAGCATGTCATATTTACTAAGGGGGATTTGGATTGAAGGAAATAATAACTGAAAGTAGAAATGAATTATCTAAAGATATTGACTGTTTGTCAACTATTGATATACTTAAAATAATAAATAATGAAGACAAAAAAATAGCCTTGGCTGTGGAAAAACAGCTAGATAGTATTGCAAGGGCTGTTGACGGAATTTTTGACAGAATTAGCTCAGGTGGACGTTTAATATACATAGGTGCTGGAACCAGTGGCCGATTGGGAATACTGGATGCATCTGAATGTCCTCCAACCTTTGGAACTGACCCCGGGCTAGTCAAGGCAATTATAGCAGGAGGGAAAGAAGCCTTTACAGTGGCTATTGAAGGGGCAGAAGACGATGAACTTGGAGGAGTAAGGGATTTAAAGGAAATAAGTCTAACTTCAAAGGATGCACTTGTGGGGATAACCGCAAGAGGCAATACGCCCTATGTCCTAGGTGCTATTAGCTATGCCAAGGAAATTGGAGCATTGACAGTAGGCATAAATAATAATCCTGGGTCTGCTTTGGAAGAAATAAGCCATATTTCCATAACACCTGTAGTGGGTGCAGAGGTAATTGCAGGTTCAACAAGGATGAAGGCAGGTACATCACAAAAAATGATATTAAATATGATATCTACTGCTACCATGATAAAATGGGGAAAGGTTTATGGAAACTTGATGGTAGATGTAAAAGCCTCAAACAATAAATTAGAAAAAAGGGCAGAAATAATTGTGATGGAGGCTACAGGTGTATCGCAGAAAGAAGCAGTTAGGGCCTTGGAAGAAACTGATTACGACTGCAAGCTATCTATATTTATGCTCATTAGTCAACTAGGAAAACTGGAGGCAGCATCAATATTAGAAGAAAATGGAGGATATTTAAGAAAGGCTTTGTCGGCTGCAAGTGTAAAATAATATCAAAGAGGTGTAAAAGGATGAGAATTGAATCTAGGTCAGGTGGACTGTCGATGATAAGAAATATCTACGATGATTTGCCTGGTTCTGAAAAAAAGGTGGCAAAATACGTCTTGGATAAGGCTCAGGCTATACCCAGTTTGACAGTTGCTGAATTAGCAGCCAAATCCGGCTCTAGTAGCTCTGCTGTCATGAGGCTATGTAAATCCTTGGGATTTAAGAGCTATCAGGAACTTAAAATTCGAATAATCAGGGATATAGATTCTGCTGATACTGAGGATTACATAGACATAAAAAAAGGAGATACCATAGAGTCTGTTGCCAAGACCATAAAAAACAATTCAATGAAATCCTTTGAAGAGACCTTTGACTTCTTTAATTACGATACACTGGAGAAAGCTGTGGAAAAAATAATCAAGGCAAAGACTATAGTCATGGTAGGCTTAGGAGGCTCATTCATTGCTGCTAAAGATGCCCAGCAGAAATTTATTAGGATAAATAAGATATGCTACGCCCTGGAGGATATGCACTTAAATGCCACCATAATCGCTAACCTAGACAGAGAGGATTTAGTCATTGGAATATCAGCTTCTGGGGAGACCAGGGAGGTAATAAAACTCCTAGAGAAGGCAAATAAAAAGGGAATAGAAACCATAGGTATAACTAATTATGGGAGAAATTCCCTAAGCAAGATAGCTGGGCTTTCTCTATTTACACCAGCAGACATAGAGTCTCCTTTGAGAAGTGCAGCCACCTCATCTAGATTATCTCAGTTATTTATCATAGATGTGCTATTCACATATCTGGCTACAGTTCAATACCATACTACTGTTGACTATCTAGAAAAGACGAAAAAAGCCATAGATGAATTTAGGGCTTAGAATAGAATGGCTTGATAGCCTGATTTAAGGCATACAGAATATTGCAATAGCAAAGATATAAGGCGTTGAATGTACAGATGACATTCCATGCCTTATATGTATTTATGAACATACCCAAATAAGATTTAACATAATTGATGTGAAAAATATCATTTTGGATTGGCAACCCCTTTTTAGACAAAAACCTACTTAACACAGCTTAAATTTATTACTATGATGCTTTATTGATTTTGTTAGTTTTCAAAAGTCTATATTCAGCTGGTGACATATAACCTATAGAGCCGTGGATTCTTAAGTTGTTATACCAGTAAATATATTCTGCCAGCTCCAGCTTTAGCTGGTCCAGGCTCTCAAAGTTTTTCTGATAAATAAATTCCGTCTTTAGTATTTTGTTGGTAGCTTCACTAACTGTATTGTCATAAGGATTACCTTTACTACTCAAGGAACGCTGAATTTTAAAGCTTTTAAGAACATTATCTATTAATTCGTTATCATATTCGTTTCCACGATCAGAGTGGAAGATATCGATGTCTTTTAAGGAATATTTGCA
>JBBAEY010000016.1:0-30220 GCA_041655755.1 Tissierellaceae bacterium | reverse complement strand
TTAATATATTTATCACAACCATTAACACTCTTTTCCAATCATCTTTTTATTTAAAAAGTTTTCAGCTATACCTGGTTAAGATATATCATAGTACCAAATTGTAGTAACTTTTCTAAGGCTACTGACACGGATCTTTGACACATATTCATTTATAAAAATGCTATAGCCATTGAAAAGGCTTATTTTTTTTGTCAAATTCTTGAATTTCATATTGAGTAATGTTGGGTAATATGGTATAATATAAGGTATAGGAGGGATAGAAATTGAGGCTATCTATTTCAAAATCTAAAAATTCTACTTCGCTTTATGTCATTGAATCTACTTATGAAAATGGAAGACATTCTTCAAGGGTTGTTGAAAAGCTAGGTACTGTTAAAGAGTTAGAGGAAAAGCTTAATGGTCAAGACCCTATTAATTGGGCTAGAGAATATATCAAGGAATTAAATAAAAAAGAAGAAAAGCAAAGTAGAGAAATTATTGTCAGATATAAACAATCAAGATTAATTGATAAAGATATTCAAAGGTCTTTCAACGGTGGTTATTTGTTTTTGCAACAAATTTATTATAGTTTAGGATTAGATAAAATATGTAATGATATTTCACTTAAGTATAAATTTACCTTTAATCTAAATTCTATTCTTTCTAGACTTATATATGGTAGGATTATTTTCCCTTCTTCTAAGCTAAATACCTTTGAGGAGTCTAAGCATCTATTGGAACAAGCTGATTTTGAACTACAGCATGTTTACAGGGCCCTAGAAGTTATTTCTAAAGAAACTGATTTTATTCAATCTAAGCTTTATGAGAATAGTTTATCTGTTTCTAAAAGAAATGACCGTATCTTATATTATGATTGTACTAATTATTTCTTTGAAATAGAGGATAGTGATGGTCTTAAGCAATATGGATATTCTAAGGACCACAAACCAAACCCTATTGTAGGTATGGGATTATTTATGGATGGAGATGGTATTCCCTTGGCTTTTGATATACATAATGGAAATACTAATGAGCAGACTACTCTTAAGCCCTTGGAAAGAAGGCTATTTAAGGACTTTGAATTATCCAAGTTCATTGTATGTACTGATGCTGGATTATCCTCAGTAGATAATCGTAAATTTAATGATATAGGTGGTAGGGCTTTCATTACAACTCAATCTGTAAAAAAACTAAAAAAACATTTAAAGGCTTGGGCTCTTAATCCTACTGGTTGGAGTCTCGATGGTGAGGATAAACTCTTCGATATTAGTCTATTCGATAAAAACAATTCAATGTATGAAAGATATAAATCAAAAACCTTCTTTAAGGAACGTTGGATAAAAGAAGATGGGCTTGAACAAAGACTTATTGTTACCTATTCACTTAGATACAGGGATTACCAGAGGAATCTTAGAAATGGTCAATTGGAACGTGCGTCTAAATTAATTAAAAACAGGAAGGCTGATATTAAAAAGAAAAATCAGAATGACTTTAGAAGATTTATATCATCCACCAATGTTACAAAGGATGGAGAGATAGCTGAAAACACTATCTATAGTATAGATATAGATATGGTAGCCAAAGAAGAGGTCTATGATGGATTTTATGCTGTATGCACAAATTTAGAAGATGATGCTACGGAAATTACAAAGATAAATCATAGAAGGTGGGAAATTGAAGAATGCTTTAGAATTATGAAATCAGAATTTAAGGCAAGACCTGTTTATTTAAGCAGGGATGATAGAATTAAGGCTCATTTTGCTACATGTTTCCTTGCTTTAGTTTTATATAGATATTTAGAGAAGCTTTTGAATGAGGAATTTACGAGTAATGAGATTATTAATTGTTTAAAGGATATGAACTTTTGCTCTGTTCCGGGAGAAGGATATGTTCCAACTTATACAAGGACAGACCTTACAGATGCTTTACATGAGGCTTTTGGCTTTAGAACTGATTATGAGATTGTTGGTTTAAAACAAATGAAAAATATTTTTAAAGATACCAAGAAGAAAAAGATATTACGCAAAGTTTAATAAATTAAAAAACTCTGAGGTACACTATTTGCAATGCCATTCAGAGTTTTTATCTACTACAACTGTCAAAGATGAGATTATACAATATTAATATATTTATCACAACCATTAACACTCTTTTCCAATCATCTTTTTATTTAAAAAGTTTTCAGCTATACCTGGTTAAGATATATCATAGTACCAAATTGTAGTAACTTTTCTAAGGCTACTGACAATCCAGTGACTCCCCGCTCTCGCCGGGCCACTCTCCAGGGGATCTCCTAGGACTAAGTGGAAGTATCATTATTTTTCCCCTGTCGGTCATGGCGATATAGGTTACCAGCCTATTTTAGGTGCTTTTGTGGAGCTTGTCCGTTCACCAACTCGCTTCTCCCTTACGGCGACAAAGGTAATGTACCGAAATACTTCGTATGTACTTGTCAACGTTCGACACTTAAACTACCTATTATTGCATATAATATTTATATATTTAAATATGAGGGCCAGTTTATAGCCACTGCATATATAAATCTAGTGTATTTATCCTGGTAATTAATGGTTATGAATATATTATATAGGACATATTGTTCCTGGTCAAGGACTTTTTCTTATGTTTTGTCTTTTCTATTCTCTACTGTGCTATAATTTCAAAAAAGGGGTTTTCGGCATGTTCAGTGGTATTCTTAAGGAATTAAGGGAAAATAAGAATATAACTCAAAAAGAGCTGGCTAAATATTTAAATATAACAGATAGAAACATTAGATACTATGAAACTGGTGATAGAATACCTTCTACTGATATATTAGAGAAAATAGCAGACTATTTTGATGTATCCGTCGATTATCTTCTTGGAAGAACCAGTGTTAAAAAATCTGTGGAAAAAGCAATCAAAGAATATTATGAAACCTCCTTTGATATGAAAAACCTCTCACCAGAGAGTCAAGAGGATTTAAAAAAGTACATAGAATTATTAAAAATGAAAGATCTACTAAAGAGAAATAAAGACAACAATGACGAGTTGGCTACTTTAGACTGAAGAAGGATATTGAAAAAGAAAAACTTAAGGTAGTCAGGCAGCTTAAGGGTAAATGAATAAAACTGCATAGGGATTCGACATAATAATTAAAAAATATTATTCAAATAGGGATATGTTTTTTAATTATTTTTTTTACATAATCCCATGGAATATTATGGAAGATAATGTTGAATGTAGATGAAATATGCAGAAAAAATAAGGGGGAATAGTTATGGAACTATTGGTCATTAAAGTAAGTAAAAATGCAACTACGTTACTAAATAATTTGCAAAATTCATATGGTAATGAGAGTGGATATTATTATAATACCTCTGATAAAACTGAAGAGTTTTGTAAAGAATTATTTGAAAGCAAGTCAACTGAAGGCAAGTTTATGAAAAGAGGTTTAATCAATACATTAATAATAATACATGAAGAGAATAAACCTATCGGATCTTATCTGTGTAAATCTGAATACTTAAAATATAACTCCAATATTCATTGTAAAAAATTAATTCGTCCTGATAATATGGATTATATTGATAATTTTATTATTGAAATAAATCTTGATTTAGAAAAAGACTTTAATAGTGGCGTATATATAACTAAAAAAGACGTTTCAGAAAAAGATTTATTAGATCTTTTTAGTAAGGCCTACCCTGTATATACACCAAAATCAACATCTATTGAGGATCAGAAATTAAAACTAATTAAAAAAGATAATCCATCTCATGTAAATCCTTCATTATCTAAATTTGCTCAAAAAGACGATTATTGTATTAGATCACTAGGTATTCAGGATATTGACCCTAGGAGATCTGAATTCCAAAGAGATAGAGAAAGAATAATACATACTAAGGCATTTAGAAGGCTAGTAGATAAAACCCAAATATTTACATCGAAAAAAGGGGACCATTATAGAACAAGGATGACCCATACATTAGAAGTTTCACAAATTGCTAGAGGTATATCTAGGGAGTTAGATTTGAATTTGGATTTAACTGAAGCTATAGCTCTTGGCCATGATATTGGGCATACCCCATTTGGACATCAAGGTGAAAGAACATTAAGAGATATACTAAATGGGAAAATTGATATTATACCTAATGCTAGGGAATTAAAAGTAGGTGGATTTAATCATAATTATCAGGCACTTAGGGTTTTAACTTATTTGGAAGAGAAGTATATAGAGCATGAAGGACTAGATCTTAGCTATCAAACCCTAGAAGGTATATTAAAACACACAAAGTGTAAATTTGAAGATCTTAATGATTTTTTAATTCATGGTAATACTGAATATCTCTATTTAGATGTACTAGATAATGGTGATAAAAAAGATAGTTTTTCTGTAACTCTCGAAGGACAGGTGGTTGAAATAGCTGATGAAATAGCACAAAGGGGACATGATTTAGACGATGCTTTTGCTGCTGGATTATTGAGTGTTGAATCGCTAATAGATGCTTGTTCAGTTGACTTTATGTCTAACATTAAAGATTTAATTGATACTATTAATAAAAAGATATCTAATGAAAAACAGAAAAATAGAATAATAATTGATGAAATAGATATGATTAGAGCAATGCTAGTTCCTAAAATCCTAGGATATTTAATGGCAGATGTAGTTGAGACTTCAATCAATAATATAGAGGAAAAAGATATAGAATTTTTCAAAACCAATAATAGGGTAAATAGAAAGCTCATTTCATTTAGTAAAAGTGGTTTTTTAATTGCAAAACATCTAGAGAATCTTATTTCAAAAAATGTAATAAATTCATTTGGTGTTAATAGATTTGATGATAAGGCAGATATGATAATTACATCATTGTTTAGATCTTATTTTACTAATCCCAAACTCTTACCAGATAGTGTATTAACTAGGTTTAAAAAAGAATTAAATAAACAATCTGTTGACCCCATAGATATAAGATTTGATAATCCTAGAGCTATTGCTGAAGAACTTAGGGAAATAACTACGATAACAGAAAAACAGGATCGTAATGAGGAATTGGCCATTAAATATTGCAAAAAAAGAAAAATCCTAGTTAGATGTATAACAGATCATATAAGTGGGATGACCGATAATTATGCATTAAGTGAATACTCTAAATTACATGAAAGTTTAGCCGGTCACATTTAATTCTATAAGGTTTTTATAAATAAAACATAATTTAAAATAACATTAGGGCCTAGATAAAATAGATTGGGCCCTTTTAAACTTCCATATATAATATTTTTGTTTTAAATTTGTAAATCCCATTCATCTCCTTGCTCATTACTCTGCCCCTCTCCTTTTTGGATACTCAGGTCTAACTCTTCCAAATCATGCTTCCCACCCAGCAATAAGTTTTCAGTAAAACAGTCTAAAAAGTAGGATGTCTGCCATTCCAATTTACAATTATTTCTTACTAAGGCATCCCTAAAATATTCCGAATGTTTTTCAAACATAGTATTGTCAACCTCAAATCCTAAACTCCTAAAATACTCAATTGCAAAAACAGCAGTGGTACGAGTATTGCCCTCTCTAAAGGGATGAACCTGCCATATATTTGATATAAAAGCCATAGCTGATTTAGCTTTCTTTTCTCTAGGAAGTGAAGAATAATCTATTTTATTTTCTTCTTCAAAATCAATTTGAAAAGCTAAATCTAGCATATTCCATGATTCATAGAAAATTGATTCTCCATTCAAAATAGGCTCTTCCTTTGAAATATTAACCTCCCTAAATTTACCTACTGGGTATTTAAAGCTTTCTATTCCAGAGAACAAATGTGCATGAATCTGTTTTAATCTCCTGGTGCTTTTTTCAAAAGGCCTAGGCTGGGATAACCACTCTGCAATACGGACAGATACCTTATCTGCCTCTTCTGTCTCCTTATTTGATTCTTTAGATGAATAGTATTTATCTAAGGAGTCCCTTATTTCTGCATAAGTTTTATTCCCACTAATTTCTTCCTTTGACAATTCAATAAGATAATCAGAAGGTTCTAACCCATCAACTTTTTGTAGGCCAAAACTAGCTTTCCATAAGGATTCCCTATATTCTTTTGGAACTTCATAGTTTATCTCTTCGTATGGTCTATCTTCTCCAAACATTGATTATTCACCGCCCTTCCCTTTCTTCTTCAATATCCTAATCCTGTTTACTATTATATCATAAATCAAAAAAGATAACCCTTCCGTTATAGAATTTCTCATATCAATCCCACATACCTCAGTTCAGCATCCACATCCAGCTGCATTTCATGTATTGCATTGTAAATGCAGGATTTCAAATATGCTACAGAATTCTTTATTTCTCTTTCCCTACTGGCCTCCTTGAATTTATTTATTGCATGAGTTACTGTGTGATAATCCAGTTTTTCCAAATCATTCTTGACTAAATTACTAGGGATTATATTTTCACCTATCCTTATCCTTTTTTTATTTTCAATATCCATACACAATAATTTAACTGCATGGGTTACTGCATTTTGATATTGTTCTTCTAAAAATGGAATCTCACAGTTTTTTATTATTTTGTTATAATCTATTTCTTGATCAGGTCTATCTGTCAGTCCGTCTTTAATCTTTTTAGACTGACTGATAGACTGAAAAGAAATCTCTGTAGAAGTCTCTGTAGAAATCTCTGGTATTGGTGAGGGCATTTTGCCCCATTGCATTGGGGCATTCTGCCCTATTGCATTAGGGCAATTTGCACTAATGGGTGATTTCAACGTTTGCAAAGGTTCTTCCTCTTCCTGAACAACCTCATCCTTCTCTGGTTCAGACTTATCCACATTCTCATTGGTATCGTTATTTCTTATAGAATCTTTTTCTTTGCCTAGACTTTCTATTTCCTTATAATTAATTGTGTACCAAAGAGTCCTATCTGCTTTCATTCTGTTGAAATTTCCCGTAACCAATATGTTTAATTTTCTCAATTTAGATAAAGTTCTTTTTACCGTATCATAACTCCAAAAAGGAAATTCTTCTTGCCATTCTTTTATTGTATTATAAGTCCAATATTTATCCTCATAAAAATTCTTATCAGCCTTTCTATTTCTTTGAATCCAATAATTGATTTGCTGAAGAACTAAAGCCTCATTAAGTCCTATTAACACAGCTAGGCTTTTATCTATAACAAGTGGTTGTTCATCAAATAATAGTTTACTCACAAGATTACCCCCTCAAATTTTTCTAAAAATATGTAAAAAAAGACACTCATATTTGAGTGTCCTTATGAAACTTACTATTACCTTTTAAATATCTTAAATATCCAAAATGGACTCCCATTTACCCCTCCATTTTTACTACTTTCATTCATTATTATGGATAGATCCCATTCTTTTTTGCTACGCTCTACACTGGCTGAATCATGTACTAATATTTTACCATCTGCTGTTATACCCCTTAAAACAATAAAGTGTCCACCCCTAGTAAAATGACCTGGACCCATACTAGCAATGACTGGATAACCCTCACTTAAGGCCTGTACTATTTTATTTGGATTCCTCCTACTGACCTGTTCTACTTGCAGTCCATAGTAGGCACCTCCATCAGTCATTAGGGACCAATAGGACCCCTGTCCCTCGGCCCTATGCCCATTTCTATAGCTCCAATCTGCTACTATATCTGGGGTTGTCCGACCAGTTAAACCTGATACTACCATGGCCAAAGATGTAGGACCACAGCCCCCTGAATAAATGGTTGAATTGCCATAGGAGTTAGTGGCCCACCTTATGTCAGTTTGGTTGTAGTATGGTATATTGGCATATCCTTCTGGATATTCCTCTAAATTATCTAGGTCTATCCTGTCATAGATATTTAAATTTCCTTCTATATCAATGGTGACAATGTTATCGTAGATATTAGTTGCCATAAATATATCTTCTTCATCTGTAATCCCAAATTCAGGCAAGATATCGTTAAATGCTCTGGTACTAATAGTGATTATTCCTACCTTTCTTTTCACAACTCTAGTACCTGAAACTACTACTGGACCACTTTCAGTCCCGATGACATAACTATACGGTTCTGAATATTCTCTTTCTATTATTTCTATATTTCTATCCATGAATACTAGGGCATTCTCTGCTATCTTTGACTTATTTATCTTTCTAAAATCTTGTCTATATAAAACTGAGTCAATGGCCATCAGTTCCCTCCAAGTCAAATCATAATCATAAGAAACTTCAAATTCATCGCAGTAGGAATACTGAAGCATCCTATCTTCAATCCATTCCTGATTCAACCTGTCAATCTCTAGTATTACGTCCTGATATATTGCAACTTTCTCCAAATCATCATATAGATTTGGATTTGACTCTAGAGTACTGCCAAAAATTGTAGAAATTAAAATTGAAGGAAAAGAAAAAAGGGCTAGGATAACAATCAGGATAATAGATAGTATAGATATAACTATTATAATTAATTTATCCCTGCCCTCGTCGTCCATGGCAGTCATGATTAATAGCCTTCTTAAAAATTCCATCCAAGCCCTCCTATCTCCTTAGAAAGAAAAATACTATGGAAGCAATTAAAATTACTAGCCATAGTAGCATTTCTAAGAACTTATTTTTATTTCCCACTATTCCACCTCCAAAACGACCCCATAAAATGCGATTTAAGGTCCTTAAATCATTCTTGATACCTATAGTATGGCTTATTTTAGAGCCTTTTCACCAATTCCTATCTCCCACCTGCTTCACCCATATATCTAAATTTATACTCTGGAATTTCAAAATTTACCTTCAGCCTTTTGGATCCTATCATCATTAATGCCCTACCCCTTTGTTTGCTGGCCAATAATTCTTCCTCTGCCTCTGTTAAGTCATATAGTTCTTTTGTCTCAAGTAGGTTTCTACCATCTGTCCCCATTAAAATCTTAAAGGCTGGCATATCCAAAATGGCTTGGCCATATCTTTTAATTGCAGGGTCTAAGAAGTCACCAACAGAGTGAGAGATAATTGCCCCACCACCCTCGTACTTCCTAGCACCCTTAACTAAGTTTCTAAGAAATTCTAGGGATTGGGGCACCTTTGGGTCTATCATTAGATAGGCCTCATCCGCAAAAAGCATTACCCTTTCGGTCGGATCCTTTATTATTTCCTCCCATGCCCACTGGAGTAGGTTAAAATACTGGGTTGATATTATATTGTTGCTCGTATTTTGTAAGCCTTTTGTATCTATACAAATTGCCCTAGTATTGGCCTCTATAGTTGTGTGACCATTCCACAAAAATGAATCAGAACCTGTGGCAATATCTTTTAAATAAAGGGCTAGGTCCTCAAAATCTCCCTTATAAGATGAATTTACCTTCTTGGCCTTTTCAGCCACTTGCATAAATAGGTCTTCCATAATTGGAAAATCAGTATTTTTTAGTTCAGTTATATCTGTATCCCAAAATATATTAAACCTATTATATAACTCTATTATCTCCGATTTCAGTATGGCCATATGTCTATCTGTCAGTGACGGAATATATAGTTTAAAGAATATTTCAAGATTTTTAATGTATAGGGCCATATCCCCCATACCATAACCTTCATCCCCATATAATCTTTCTTCCTCATCTTCATCGTCTTTGGGAACTGACCGAATCTGTAGGGGATTTATCCTACCCTTGGAACCACCTGACGCATTTATCCAATCACCATTGAGGTTTCTTGTCATCTCCCTGTATTCCCCATGGGGGTCTATAAATATGATTTTAGTCCCCATCATAAATTCCGATAGTGCGATATGTTTAACTGTAGTTGATTTGCCTACTCCTGGTACTCCCATTATGACAAAAAAACTATTTGTTCTATCTCCCCCTCTTTTCCATGGATCTATAACTACTAATCCACCTGAACTGTCCTTTGCAAAGTTGTACCCTGCCCCATCATTGTAGCCCGAGGCTGCAAAGGGATAACCTCCTATAAAGGATGAGAGGGGTACTATCCTATCTGTGATCATCTTGACATCATTACTTCCTATATGAAATGGTGAAATTTGTTTAAACCCTTCTTTTTGTAGGTTCGCCAATGTTCTTAGCTTGGAGCCTAAAACCTTAACGTTGCTCTCCACCCTCTTGCATACCTTGTCAAAGTTTTTTTCATCTCTAGATACTGGCATTATTACTGTGGACATCTTGCCCACTATTTCCCCTTCTTGATCTATGCTAATCATGGTCTTTTCCGCATCTAGTGCTATTTTCTCTGCCCTGGAAGCTGTGAGGGGGTCCCTAGCACTGTCAGCCTCCCCCTTTTTCATCTTAATTGTAGTAGATAGTGTATCAACAAAGTCTCCACTATCTACAGGTGTGAAATCTATAGACACAATAGTACTAGGTATATTGGTTATCCTTGATAACCAACCATAGTCAGGGCTTTGAGGGTACTTAATAAGCCCATAGGCCCTAGCCATGTTTTCTCCCAAATCAAAGGTGTTTTTCCTGAATTTAAGCCCAATAGGGGTGATTATATTAAGGAGAGCATTATTTACCTGGTTTTTCCTCTTAATCGGTATGTTACTACTTTTACTTTTCTTCTTTCTATTAACTATTTTCTCCACTACTGTATCCCCTCCATTTCTAACATCATAGGTATAACTGCCTTAAAGTCACTATCTTCGATATGGGAGTAAGCAGGATTGTTGACTAGGTTACATAACCTTACAATATCCTTTTCCTTTAAAATATTGGATCTAACCCCACGTCTGCCAAATCTCTCTGATAAATCATTGAGCTTGGCTATTAATTCCTTCTCTGCCCCCTCCTCCTGCCTTTGATATAATCTAATATAGAATTGTCTTTCAACATTTTCTCCATTCATGGCATAGTCTGATATGGAATACATCTCATGCCTCAGAAGTTCTTTCTGTTTTTGATCGTTGGAATCAAGTAGAATTTGAGAATAGTTATTAATAAGAGGCGTAATGTCTATAGGTCTAGACACTGCTATAAATCTAAAAATGCTCTGCAGGGCTGAGAGCTCTGCGGTTAAACTTTTGGCTAATGACCTTTTCTCTCTATCGGACAGAAGCTCTATGGATATTGGACTTATCTTTAAATATCCAAAGACATATTTATCCCTAGAGTATAGAAAATTACCTATATCAGCAACATTGGTAAAGTCTTGGGCGGTCTGTTGCTTTTCGCTAATTTTCGAATTATTGATTTTATTTATCTTGTTAAATATAAAAAACCCACCACCACCTAAAATTGTGAGTGTAAGCATAATTATTGGAAATATCATAGATTCACCTTCCTTGTTTTGATATTGAAAAAGAAAAACAGCCATAGAAGTTAAACTATGACTGCCTTTTTCTTTTACCTTAATCTATTCTTTTTCCCTCTGCAAAGTGCTGTTCCTCAACAACTACCTCGGTAAAGTATTGTCTCTTACCGTCTTCCCCATCAAATTGTTTGATTTGTAGTCTACCTGCAATGGCCACTTGCTGGCCCTTTTTAAAATATTTCTCTGCAAATTCTGCTGCTTTGCCAAAGGTAACTATATTAATAAAGTCTGCCTCCTGTTCTCCTTTCCTCTTATAGGGCCTGTTGACGGCCAAGGTATATCTGCCGACCAACAAACCCTCTCTTTCCCCATCTGTTGAAAATTTCTTTACTTCTACATCCTTTGTTAATCTGCCTAATAACATAATCTTATTCATTTAAACCCTCCTTTAAAATTCTGCAGCCTCTTCTTCACTTTCTAGCACTTCTAAATCGTCTTCCGGATACCACAATAACCTTCCTTTTTTCACCCCCTTTAATATTTCTACTCTGTATACATTTAAACTTCCATATCTTACTCCTTCCCTGATAATACCAGGGCCGTAAAATGTGTTTACAACTATACCTTTAAATAACATCTCATCCCCCCTCATAAAAAAAGGCCTAATAGGCCTTAATTAATATTTTCAATAATATAATCTTTTAGTATTTCCCTGTAAATATGGGCATTGGCCGTGGCCTCCCCTTTTAAGGAAGATAAATCAACTTGTTTGGCAAAGTATATATTTTCAGTCCTATATACCTTCTTTACCCTTTCTTTTTCAATATCCATATTCAAAGATGAACCAAAGATAATATGGGTATCCTCTGGGTATGATAAGATAACGAGCTTCTCCAATTCTAGGTCTGTATTTACCCCAATAATCCTTACTCCAGCTAATTTACTATTAAGGACCTTTAGACCATTTTCGTCTAGTATGCCAATGTCTATAATGTTAAAATTAAAGCCTTGGTCGCCCATGGGCATATCTCCTTTATAGAAAAAGGATATATGCTTATACACAGAATCAAATGGATATAAATTTAAAATCTTCTTTAGGTGACCCTGATCTGATAGTTCTGTATAGGATACCCTTGCCCCTAGTTGGCTTAAAAAAAAGCCCAAGTCAAGGGCTGTCTTTGTTGTATTGAGTTTACTACCGACACCACCAAGGAATATCTTTAAGTTTTTTTGAAACTTATATCCGCTTTTTAACGATATTATGAACTGCTTTAACCTATCTTTATAAAGTTTATTTTCAAAAATACACTCTACAAGGCTTTCTTCTATGCTTTGAGTTACTTGTTCATATTCTAAGGGTATCACAATATCAAAAAAATCAAGTTCAATTATCCTAGAAAGAAAATCATCATCTATTTCCCTGGAAAATAGAATCAGCTTAGATTTATATATTATTAAAAATGCCTTTATCGCCTCAAGCATCTCTTCCTCTGTATTATTTAATGATTCTAAATCTACAATTACATGAGAATAATGATCTAGGTTCTTGTCATAAATAAAACTCTTAAAGTCCATATCCCCTGAATATTTATTTATTATTAAATTACCTTCTTCTAAGATATTTAGTATATCTTCATCATCTGACATAAAAAGAAACAAGGGCATCCTCCTTTCAAGTTACTTTAAATAGGAAAAGCCCCTCAATGAGGGGCTTCTGTCTATTTAATTTCCATATTTACTTTTAATACCTGGTTTCAGCAGCTCTAACACTGAACCTCTAATATCAAGCTCCAATTCTATTTCCCTAGTAACTGCTCCTTTGTAAGCCCTGACAATGAACTTATAGGGCTGTCTTACCTGGACATTGTCCCTGTTAATTGTATCAGGTGTAGTCACCCACACAATATAGTCTAGGATATCTTCCTTCTTCATTACATCTTTATTGACATTAAATACTAATGGATAACTAAGCCCAGGGTATCCCATCTCAACCCTTTTATCCATTGATATTATATCATTATCAACCTCTATTTCTATCTTGTCAGCATATCCTTCAGTAGTGATGTAGAAGTAGATCTTGTCCCCTGCCATGGCAGGATTAAAAAGTAGGTAGCCTTCTATTTTCAGTGAAAATACCTTAAAATATTTTCTAGCCGATACTCCCCACTCATGGCCATCATATACCTCAACGACAACAGAATATAGGACATCTTCTACTAGTGGGTTTGCCACTGTCCAGTGTTTGTTTTCAGATGCAATTTCCCCTGAGCTTGCAACTATATTGTTACTTGTTCCATTATATATAGTTACCCTATATCTCTTCTGCCTATCCCCATCTAAATCAGTGTAATCCCATTTTATTGTAGGTTTTAAATCTACTTCTGACATTAAGCTTGGATTATTAGACTCAGGGCTAGAAGGCTCTACTATTTCTACGGTGGGCTTTTGGTTTTGTATAGTGAATGTCTTAATAACATCTGCTGAAGACGTACCCAGACTATCTGTTATTACTTGCCTTACCTGATATGTTTCAGAGGTTTTATTTGTTTCTAAATTGCCTATTGTAAATGTAAAATTTTTATCCGAAGACAAAAGTGTTTCATCCCCACTCGGGAGTTTCTTGAGATAATATTTAAAACTTATACTATCACCACTTGCTATATTTGCATCATCGCCAAATCCAGTTATTATTATATCTTCATTTCTAACATAATTAGCAGGGATTTTATTAAAATCAAAGCCTCCTGTAGGTGCATCGTTTATTATGAAATACACCTCATTTGAAAGTTCTGACCATTTGTTTTTACTAGAGACTCTACCTACTGCCTTAATTACTCTAAATCTTTCAAAACTACCTTCTGGCATTTGATGTTCTCTTATGTTGCCTAATACATCATTAGCAAAAATCGACTTAGCTAATACATCATCATCTGCATAGTAAAAGTCAAAGCCATATCTTTCTTGTGCATCATTTTCTATATCGTCATAGTTCCATTTCATAAGCGGATTGAAAGAAATAACCTCTGGTATTGCTTTAGTTCCTACTGGGTTAGTGATTGTCATCGTAGGGGCCTGGTTTTCTATTACATCAATAGTTAATGTAGAAACATTAGACTTATCCCCTATCTGGTCTAGGGCATAGTGCTCTATAGTGTGGGTCCCATGTTCGGTAAAAGTTACTTCTATGTCTTTAGTGTCAAATGATTCATAGCTTCCATCAGGTTTAACATGTTTCCACCTAAATATGCTCAAGGGGTTATCCCCTGTATCTGGATCAGTATCACTTGAACTATAACTATGACTTGTATATTGACCTACATCAGTAGGACCTGCTATTTGGCCTATGGGCGGATTGTTTATGACTTCTAAATCCCTAGTATATTCTGACTTGGCTCCTAGGCTGTCTGTAGCTATTAGCTTGATTTCCCAATTTGGTGATATGGCAGTTACTGGACCAACAGCCTTTGCTGTAATTATATCTTGGACCTTAAAGCTTGGATCCTTTGTATTGTCTATGGTGTGAATTTTACCATCGGGGGCCTTTATCTCCCATTTATAGGTAATTGTATCACCGTCTAAGTCTGCAGGTGTAGTATTTATTAATTTAGTGGAACTTGTCTTGTTTAATATATCATCCCTATATACCACATCAGGAGCTTCAAATTCTGCTATAGGTGGATTGTTTATTACTTCATAGGCCAAGGTGTAAGGCTCGCTCCATCTGCCACCATTATCCCCTACTTTAAGGCTTAGGGTATATTTCCCAATTCCATAGGCCTTTAGCTGGGCAGAAGTAGGTACACTTGTTGAGATAATTGACCCTTGCTGAACTCCTGCCTTTTTAATTATCCACTCATATTTTGTCACCAGGGACTGTGGAGATGAAAGATTTTCTACCGTAATTATTCCACCTACACCATGAGACACTGAACTTGGGTTTAGAGTAAATAAGGCATTTAGGGGTGCTAAGGCTCCTGTCCCTATGGTTATATCTGTCCAATCTCCCCATACCCCAACTCCACTTTCTCCATCCTTATCCCTTACTCTTAATCCTAGTATATATTCTTCTCCAGGGGGAAAGGATGTTGGGGGGGTTTTGCCATTTGTCCATACTATATCATCTGTTTTTCTCCATCTCCACTGTCTGTCTACTATCCCAGATCCTGGCTCTCCTTGGTGGTCCAGGTCATAGGATTTGTCTACAATTGTTATATTACCAAATACGTCTATGGTAGGTGTGAAAACTGCTACTGGCTTCCTGTGGACGTACAAATTTATCTCCGACAATGACTCTCTACTCCACATCTTAAACTCATCAAAAGATGAATTATCCTTTGGATTATCCCTTGCCTTAGATACTATCTTGTAATGGCCTGGAAGTGATAAACTATTGTAAAGTAATTTGGTTTTTACATCATCTATATCTGTATGGGGTTTCCATATATTTGAATCTTTCCCTCCTGACCAAAAACTGCTGGATGTTTTTATCCATGTATTACTTTCCGCCATCAATCCCAGACTATTTTTAAAATATGTGGGATTGTGGGTAAATTTAATTTCTTCCTCATAGGGTGGGTCTCTTTCCTCATCCTCATATATTAATTTATAATATAAGGGTGAATCTATTAAGACAAACCCATTGTGTTTTACCCTAGCCTGGACTACGATGTCTCGGCTTGCTGTGATTGGCTCTTTGATTATATTATCTGTGGCACTTACTTTTATGACCTGATTGCCTTCCGATATATTATCTTCTGCTACATCAAAGGTAAAACTAAAAGCAGCCCCTGTTGAGGCAGACGTATTTGTTAAGGTCATGGATTTAGTCACCCCTGCCAATTCAGCCGTGACTGTTATATCGTCATCGTCAGGGTCCCTAACACTACCCTCTACATTTACTACATTTGACCCTTCTTCTTTTGTGTAGATTGTATTAGGCGGAGGGGAGGTGATGAATAGGTTTTCTGGGGGGGTGTTTTTGGGAATGTAGGATATTTGATACCAATTATAATAAAACTTACTAGTTATTCCTCCTACATTATGAATACTATTATAATATAATGCCTTTCCAGTATCATTATAGTAATTTATATCTAAGATATTATATAATATAGGAAGATAATCTCCCTCAAAAGATTCCCACACCCCTGCCCTATTTAATCTATTGTATTCGCCTTGTTCCCAATTAAATGAATATGCATATTGCAAATTTGTAGAAAAGTGGGTCTGATAATACCATTTATCATTTTTATAGTTACTACCTGTATAACCATTTTCATTGATTTTCCCTAATATTTCAAAATTCAACTTACCATCATCCCATAGCCTATAAACTACTCCATTTTGAGTTATTGATAAAGGAGAATCAACAGTAGCAGTCCTATCATTTGAAAGTTCCCTAGACCTTAATTTCGGTGCTACTAGGATTCTCATTGTAGTAGGATTTGAATATTTATTTCCATTCCAGCTCACGCTTATAACCCCAAGCCCCCCTGCTTGAAAGCCAGAAGTTCTATGATTTAATCCTATATATATGTCAATAGTTGAAAAATCCTCACTAGTAGGGACCACGGCTTTAATTCCAGCTGTATTGTAGTCATAATAACCGGTTATATGCACTATTCGTGTCTCTTGATAAATAGTCCCATCACTATTAAAAATTATATATTCAAGATAGTCCCCTTCATAATTTACGAAAACAGTACTAAAGTAATGAGTTTTACCCGCACTATCTAATATTCCTGTATACTGATAATAATCATATCCATTTTCATATGGATAAGCCCACACCTCCCGTGCATCCACAGCAAAAAAGAAAAGATAGATTATCAATAAAATAACTATAATCTTATCTAATCTTATATTGGTTTTCCTAATTATTTTCATTCTATCCCCCCTTATGGCTCAAAATCGACGAATGGTTCTCTATTTAAAACTGTTATTGTCTTTTCTATCTTGTGTTTATAGCCTGTATCACCCTCCATGCCATAGTCCTCTATCGCTTTCAATTCAACTAAGTAGTGTCCCACCTGATTAACTTTAATTATTATTTTATCTGTGGCTAGCTTAGTGATCTTATAGGTAAATCCATTCTTTACAAGAACCTTTTCCTCTCCAATAAGCAATTCAGTATCTTTGATTTGAAAAGAAATATCATCAGAATAATCTGGAAAGTAATTATCATCTTTATTATTGTTTGCATTATAGGTAATTGTCCAAATTCTTTCAACAATTTTGTCATAATCAGCAGAGTATGATAAATCTGTAATTTCCATTGATGCGTAGTTGCCATCATCTTTATTTCTATATATTTTATTGTTAAAGCTATAGTCTGCAATAGGTGGTATGTCTGGTTCAATCGTGATGTTGTATACCCTTGTATCAGACAATCCAATGGAATTTTCAACATAAATTTCTACATTGTAGGTTCCACCATCATTAAAGATATATTCACTAACTTTTCTTTCATATCCCATATAATCCCTTTTATATGATTTTATAAACCTTACGTCATTCGTTGCCCCTTCAGCATCAGGTGTAATTGTAATTTTAGTTTTAGATGGAATTATGGGTAATCCATAAGAATCACTTGTATCTATTATCTCAACTGTTCTTTTTTCCTTTAACCAACCATCAAAATCAAGGCTTGCTTTTGGTCTTGGTGGTGTGACCTCTACCAATAAAAAATCAGAAGCTGTCGCTCCAGCACTATCTTCTACTATATGCTCTATTAGTCTGTCAGGACCTATATCATCCATTGTAAAAATCTTAGTAAAACTGTATGCTATTTTAGATGTAGTCTCTTGATAGGGAGGTACAGATGACCAAAATTCTGCATATTCTATGCTCTTACCAGCAAAGGCTTCTGCCCTTGCTGAATATCTTGCTGGTTCACCTGCTCCCACTATTGTTGGCCCAGATATTTTAGTTGTGGGCGGATTACTAGCTGGTGGCTTAGGCGGTTTTGGTTCAGTAGGTGGCTTGTTTTTATAGACAACCACAACTGTTTCTGCAGGTGCATCATAATATTCCTTGCCATTAACCTTTTCCTTAAAATAAGCTCTTGCCCTTACAACATAGTACTGCTTGTAGGTATCTTCCTCTATTCTATCCTCGGGGATTGTAAACTTAAATGTAGTCTCGGGAGTTAAGGTCTTTGTATATATCTTTTTCTCTAAGGCAGTAGTGACCTCTTTTTCCCTAGCATAAATTATCCATTCTTTAATATTATCTGTTTTAGTATAGTTTCTAAGCTCTGCATTAACAGTTAAGGTAACTTCAATATCTTCATTTTCGAACTTTTGCTCACTAGGCTCTGGGAAAACCTCTGTTATAACAAAGGGGTCGTCCCCTTCTGGCTCAACCACTAAGGTGACTGTCTTACTTACATTTTGGCTTCCTCTGTCGTTGAATATGGTTTCTAGGGACACTGAACCATTTAGGGTAATGGTATGGGTACCTGGTGGGTAGTTAGCCCTTGTAGCTACATAGTCTGTAGTTTTGGATACAGTCGAAGTTCCCGATGCAGGCTGACCTTGCCCAAGGGAAATAGCCTCTATCTTTCTTACCTGCTGGGGATTGGCACTGCCTGTTGTCACTGCCCTAGCTGTTACAGTGGTGGGTATCTTAACCTGGCTTTCATTGCTTCTTATAGTATAGGTATCAGTTGGAGTAGAAATATCCCCAGTGACTAAGGCACCCCCTACCATTGGGGGTACACTTTCTGTAATATACCATACCTTTCCTGATGATGACTTATGTTGGAGTTTAATCTTGCCTTCTTTTCCCCAAGTTGATTCAAATAACATCATGCCATATTCCTCTGGATTACCTCCAAACTTATTAGCTATCCATTGCAGGGTAAAACTAGCTTGTGTTGCGTTGTTTCCTGTCATAGTTCCATTTATCATGTGGAATCTTTGGCTTTCATCTCTAACAGCATCCCATGAACCTGGTGCGTTATGTTGCTTTATATAGGTAAATTGTTCTGGTGGAGTGCCTGTTACATTGTCAGCACCAAACCTATCATTGGTAAAGGGATCATCTGTTTCATTATAGCCTAAATACCTTCTTTCACCATCCTTGACATCTCCCCAAGGCTCTCCATAGGCTACTACATTGTACTTTTTAAATACCTGATAATTTGCAACTCTATAGCCTGTGTTTTCTATAGGTTTATCTATTAAATCAAGATAATCATAAAACTCTTGCTCGCTATTTATGTCATCATAAACACCAGCCCCAACTACGTAATGTAAATTAAAAGATGATAGGAGTAATCCCACCATCAATATATAAATTAATTGTTTTCTCACTTTACCACCCCCTACCTATATGAAAAGTAGAAGTTGAGAATAGCATTCGTCCCTGTTATATAGTCTATGTGAATATTATCTATATCTTTTACCTTAAATACATTTACACGACCAGTAGAGTCAGCAGACCCAGCTTCCCTATATTTTATATATTCATTTAGAACATATTCATATATCTTATGTCCAGCTTCATCTCCAAATATTGCTATAAAATTCATTCTAAGCTTGTTTGCAAATCTCCAATCTATATGCCCTTCATTAGGACTCCTATCCCTCCACACACTTCCTAACTGTAAATATATTGGGGCATTTTCACTATGCTTTAACTTAGACTCAGGATATGATTGTTTAATATTAGATGGTTTCATTTCTCTAAAAATAAACATCCATTCCTGGCTACCATTAGCAGCCCTTCTCTCTGACTTAGTATGAGAATATATAACCCTACTCCAATCTGGATCACCATACCCTGTTAGAACCATCTCTGAATAATCATTTTCATCTATACTGTATTTGATTAAGTTATATAATTGTTTATCTATCTTGGGATTTAGCTTCTTTGAGAGTTCAACATCTGTAAAGCTCTCATATAGATCTTCTTCATAATAATATTTTACACCGTCTACAATCTGAGCTGGCTCTGCTTCTTCCTTTCCATATTCATATAATCTCCTTTGATAATTAAATGTAAGTCTTTCATTCTCTGTATCAGCATTAAAATTGTAAGAAGAAGTTAAATCGCTGAAAAGTAGAGGTCTTTCATTATCCCCCCATGATCCTGTATGATATCTTGTAAATACATTGTTCCTATTTGGATATTCTGCATACTTGTCTAGTCTCTTAGCTGGCTCTATTAGCCTTTCTATGATTGTAGCTACCTCTGCCCTTGTAAGGTTAGATTCTGGATTGTAAAATACCTGGTCTTTTTCATTTGTTGACCCTATAATTAGTTCATATTCAAAGAGCTTGTATATGGAGTCCTTATATTCTTGTGATAGTTTAGTCGTATCATATATTAGATACTTAAATCTACTAAATTCTTTACTTCTCTCGGTAACAAATTCCTTTCTTAGGCTAGAAGTCTTATCTATTAATTTAGATAGTACTACTGCTACATCTTTTCGCTTGATAGGGCTATTAGGGCTATTGTATAAACTACTTGTGATGATATTCATTTCCTTTGCCTTGTCCATTAATCCCTCATACCAAGGATTTGTAGCCTTGTCGTATTCTATTCCTGATGTCTCTAGTAGTAGTTTTATATATTCTGCTGTGGTCACATCTCCTTGGGGCCTGAAAGTACCATCTGGATAGCCTGATATAATACCTAGGTTACTAAGGTTTGCTACTGTTTCTGTGAACCAGTCGGATGATTTAAGGTCCTTGAATTTTGCCAATACCTCACCTAATATAGCCTTTACTCCATCTACTATTTTTCCTGTGTCGATATTTATGTCAATTTCCTCCGCAAATACATTTGCTGATGATAATAAAATCATAACAACTAATATTAATGATAAATATTTCTTCATTTTTCTTCCTCCTTGGAGTGTTTTTGAATACTATTCCTTACTATAATTATACCCTAAAACACTGTAAATTACCAGCTTTCAGGGTACCTTTGCTACAATTTATTAGCTTTATTTTTAAGGAATATATTCATATTTAATGCTTTAAATTCAACTTTTTTCTTTTTCAATATCCATCACAAAATGATTTCACCTCCTTAATTATTTAGATTTCTTAGATGATCTATGATGTCAATATTTATATTAACACAATAATATTATTGTTTATTTTACGATATCTTGTGGTATAATAAAAGTAAGGTAATCGACATCACATGATGTGATTACCACCTAGTGTGATTTAAAAACTATAATCACCCAGTGTTGGTGGCACAGGGTGATTATTTCTTTGTCTTTCTATTATCTTTCGTTAGATTGATAATTAGAGAGATTAGCGATATAGTAAACATACCAAAAGCAATCATTAAAGAAATTGCCTGAAATGTACTCATCGCACCACCTCCCTTCATCTGAAGTTTGGTGGCATCACACCCTGCTTTTTCGATTACCTTGTCCTAATTTTAGCATAAAACATAAGCTTGAATCAATAGGATATTACCTTTCTAAATCCCAATCATTCTCCTCATCTTCAAGCTCCCCTATATCCTCTTTATTATTAAATGGTTGCAATCTAGATACAGTTTCATTAGCTAAATCTAATTCTTTAGATAATGTTTTATAGTCATCCTCTAATTGACTTATCTTTAGGTTTAACCCTTCTATGGTATTTTTGTTTTCTGTAATAATATCTTTTAATTGTGCTTTTAAATCCTTATTTTCTATCCCTATTCTTTGGTTCTCCAATATAATATTGTTTAAATTCTCCTTAGTATAAGTGTTTTCTAATTTCATCTTTTCTTTTTCAATATCCAAAGCATGAATCTTGGATGCTAACTCTCTGTTTTCAGATAGCAGCTCCTTATTCTCTAATTTTAGTTCTTTATTCTCCAATATGGCCTTTTCCCAATCCCGAACTAGGTTATTAACACTATTTCTGACCTCTTTTTGATCCTGGTTAAGGTTTTTATATAAGTTTTCATTTTTGATTGTTATGTCATTGATTTTTTCCACCTTAGCGTAAATACCAGAAGTCTTTTCTTTTATGACCTTATCTAAGTCTTTTGTTCTTTCCTTAAGTACACTCTCAATATTTTCATGCTGCTTGCCTAAGGTTGTGTCATTTAAATTCCCAATCTTTCTGTCAATGCTGCGGTATCCCCTTCTATCAGTAAATCCATTAGATATTAAAACTGCCACAACTCCAAATACTCCTGTTATTAGTGAAGCAAATGCTATCTCCATAAAATATCTCCTCCAGTCCAATGATTTCACCTCCATTATACTATATTTTGGACTTAGTATTACCAAAGTAAAAAAGAACCCCAGTTTAGAGTTCTTTTCCTACTTCATTTCAAGTTCTGCCAATGATAATTCTATGAGCTTTTTTACTACAGAAGTTACATATTCTTTTTCCGATTCTGAAAAGTCTATTATGCTTAGTGAGTACAGTAAGTCTTTTGATATTAACAATAAATCCTCTACCATATTCATCCCCCTAAACAAATTATATATCTATTATTATATACAATTTTAACAAACTTTGCATCTATTTAGAGGGCCAAAATAATTTAGGTTTTCATACTAATAAGGCTCCCCTTCCTCTATATCCCCAAGGCCTTCATAATCTATGTCCTCATGTCTCATTGGTTCCCACACAAATTCCCAATCCTTTGGTGGTCTTACTAACTCAAAGAGGCCTTTCATCTTATAACTTGCTATATCCTCCATTTCTTCCTCTGATTCTACAGCTATCAAAACTGTTTTTGGGAGGCCATCACTGCCTGGATGAATTATCCTGCCAGTACTGTCTACTAGACCTGTTACCCTTACCTTGTTGATAGGATATTTTTGGTTGCTTATAGGGTTTGCAAAGAGTAGGGCGTATTCATCTAGCCTGATTTGGGACCCTAAAAAATCTGAGATTTCTTTTACCTCAATTCCTATTTCCCACATATTTTCAATGTCCTTATTTACTTCGCCCCTCTCTGTAGTCTTAGGATATAAAGCAAAGTCGTCTTTAGTAGCAGCGGCTACTATTTCACGACCTACTAGATCTCTTTTATTTCTAACTGCATCCGCAGGTATCATGGATTTGGGGGTTTCTTTCATCTTTATATCAGATTCCTTTAATATTATTCCAACTGGCAGATAATCTGCAAAGTATGCTATGCTTTCCGTTGGCTCTGGTTGTGCTGCTTTTTTCATTTGGCTAAAAATAAAATAGGTGAGGATTATGGCAACAACTAAGGCCCCAATACCTATTTGCAAAAGTCTTCTATTTATCTTTACTTTCAATTTATCCCTCCTAGAATGTATCTATATCTACATAAACAGTTTTTTTAGCATACCTAAATCCTAGGCCCTTTATATCCATTGGTATCTCTACTGCTATTTTTATAGTAGTCCTTGTAATGTTAGTTTTACCATCGATGATAGGCAATTCATCAGGGTTAAATATCCTTATCTCGTCTATGACTACTGGCTTATCCCTACTAACTATATAGCTATCATTAGTTGGTCTATAGCTAGTGTCTAACTTAAGATTTTGCCTTATATACTGTTTCACCAATAGATTTGCCTTGGCTTTATCTAAGTATATTTCTCTTATTTCTGCATTATCTATATTTTTCCTTTCCCCTATTTCATCTAAATCAACCGTGGAAAAACCTGCCCAACCTGCACCAATTAGGGAGTTTTCTACCCTGTTGCCTAGGGTAATGATTGTGCTTATTTCCATTAGAAAAATAGAAAGTATAATTATTATAAGTGTCATTATTGTTGCAAAACCAATATACACCCATGATTTTCCCATTAAATCCCTCCCTATCTTTCTAAGGTCATTACCCTGGTCTTGTTTTCATACACAGCTTGCAGAGTCTTTTCTTCTCTGAATAAATAAGCCTTCATAGCCTTAAACTTATAACTTGCTTCTACTCTTAGAATAGCCTCTGTATTCCACTCAAGTTTAGTGGGTGCAGATATTGATACATCGGTAAAGCCAATCTCTTCTAATTCTAATGTCAATTCATTCTTATGCTCTTGACTTAGCCCCCCATTGGCTTGAATTATAGCTAAATACTTATTGCAAACATTATCAAACTTTAATCTTTGAAAAAATGGCAGGGAATACTCCGTACTCCCTACCACAAACATAAATAAAAACACTACTACTAAGGCCAGTATAACTAAGTTGCCTGGTGACATATTTTCACCCCCGTTATATTTATGATCCGAACAAGGTGGTTAATTTGCCATCTACAAAATTTGAAAAGCCTAGCCACATATCATTTATAAAGGTCTTAATGGGTGTATTTAAGAGAACTAGGGCTATAAGTATAATAGCTGAAACCACTATGGAAGCTAGAATCGCATTTCCCCTCCTGAACTTAAGACCTCCAAATACCTTTTCCCTTAAATTTAAAATCTTTCTCATAAACTTTACCTCCTGATTTTTATTTTAATTATTGTTTTACCTGAACATCAAATCTAAACCTCTCATCATTTCCATAACTAAAGGGATAGTAAGCAATAGGGCATAACAGGCAAATAATAAAAATGACGATATAATTAGCTTTGTCCGCTTATATTGCCTATTAATCTTTCTTCTAAGTCTTTTATTTCGCTTCATCATTTGTGCTTGTGCCTTGTGATTTTCCACTACTGAACCAGTCTCTTGTCTTTGCTGGAGTATGAAGGAAAAGGACTGGAGTTCCACTACATCAGATATATCCCTAAGGTCCTCTAAGGCTTTTTCAATCGACTTCTTTACCTTAGGGGCAGTGGCTAAATATTCCAATGACTCTTTTAGTGGTGGCTTTGCTATTTTTGATGCATAGGTAAGGACCACATCTTGAGACGTCCCTATTTTATTTTGAAAATACATGACATCCTGGATATTTGTCAGCTCAAGCCTAATCCTATTCTTTCTGTCTTTGACTCTTTTATTTATAAGCAGATTAATTAAGATTAAAATAGTAGTTAAAATAGGCAACAGACTCCTAGTTACCTGGTGAAATCCAATTTTAAATACTCCAAATACAATCAATCCAAGCACTAATATATGAATAAATATATAGGTTTCAGGAATAAAAAAGTAACCCGATTCCCTTAGGTACTTGTCCAAAGACTTATACCAGCCTTGGTTCTCAGCTAATTTAAAGCTCCTAGATTTGTAATATCTTGGCCTAGGAGGCCCTTCCTTGTTCCTAGTCTTAAAATAAAAAAACACTAAAACTAAGCTTAGCCATATTAGTGTAGTAGCCAATATTTCTAATGGATAAATATTATTCACCCCCTTGAAGTTTGAGCATGGATTGAACAACTATATATATAGAAATAATAATATCTAAGGCAAATATAGCTTGCCCCCAGACTGGCTCTAATATTGATTTCCTATAGCTTGAATTTATTAAAAAATAAATTACCACAAAATTTACCAACAGAAGTATATATAAACCAATGTTTAAGATTGCATCTTCTGTACTTTCCTCATCCTCATCATCATTTTGTTCAGATATTTCCTCAATGAAAGCATCTACTAGCCCAACTATATCCCCTCCATGTATATATGATATTTTAAGATTTTCTATAAATATTTTTAATTCAGATACCTCTATATTGCTTTTAAAGTTTTCTAGACATTGGATAGGGTTTACCTTATGTTCATGCTCAAAAACTAGGATATTAATATAGGTCTTTAAAGGTTCTGACACATATCCGGCAGTTTTTTAAAGGCCTCGAATATATCTGTAACCTTTCCCGCTATCAAAAAGTTTTTGAATATTATTAAAAAATCAACGGCCATTCTCTTTATCCTATAAGAAATTACATCTGTTATTATCCTTAATATTAAAAAGGGCAATATAGATAGGCCAATACCAAAAATTATGGCCACAATAATATTCATGTAGTGACTTATTGATAGGAAACCTAGAAGGAAAAACAAAAGACAAATGAATAGATGACCCCCAACAGAATATGGCAAAAATACCCTAATATTGGACCTTTGTATAAGTCTTTCAACATAGTTTAACTTAGAGGATAAGGCAAGGCTAGGAACCATGTTTTTCCTCCTCTTGACCCTTCTTTTCAATAGCCTAATTTGCTGGAGTATATGGGCTGAATTAAGATTAAGGATTAGTAGAAATGACCCTAGGAATATTAGAAAGCCTATGCTTATCTGCCATACCATCTATATCACCTACCCTTAAGAGATTGCTTTGTTCTAACTTTGTAATCATATCCTCTGACTTTAAACGTCCTAGCTGTTTTGGTTTTCCCTCTATGAAGGTGGTTTCTCTACGGCCAATATCAAAATCCCATAGGTAATTATACTTATTATCCACTTCCGATACTATCTCCACAATTTCTGCCACTGTAAAACTGTCAAGATAAACTATTATATTTACGCTTTCATATAAGATTTCAAGGAGGACATCATCAGATAGGTTAGTACCTGACATCTTCATATTTATCATCATCTTCCTTAAAGCCTTCTTAGCTGATCCTGCATGGGCAGTGTTAAAGGTTTGATTGCCTGCAAAGGCACCATTGAAAAATGTCATTGCTTCTCCTTCCCTGATTTCTCCATATACATATACATCTATAGACATTAATAGGCCCATATCTGATAATTCTCTTATCCCGTAAACTTCCCCTAGCTCATTCCTCTTAACGAGAGTGTGCACTGCATTAGGGTGTCTAAGAAATAGCTCTGGGTGTTCTTCCATGACAAGCACCCTAGTCTCCTTAGGTAGCTCCTCTAAAACAGCTCTCATAAGAGTTGTCTTCCCAGCACCACCCTTACCTACGAACATAATATTTGCTCCTGCCCGGGCATATCTAACAAGATCTAGGGCCTGTTTACTACTCAACATACCTATATCTACCAGGTCATTTAGGCTATAGCTATCATCTCTATGTTTTCTAATAACTACAGTGGGGCTGATAGTGGTGATTGGTGATATACCGCATATAATCCTCAATTTATTTTCCTTGTCTTCAAATTTAACCAGGGCTTTATTCTCATTTATCTCACCCTTTAAGTTCGCCTGAATTGTTGTGTAAATATAGTCTAAAAGATTTTTATTGGACCCGAAATCAGCTTCAACCTTCTCCATTTTATTATCACGCTTTATCCATACATTATCAGGCCCATTGATGTAGGCGTTGTTAAAGTCTGGCATATCAATATATTTTTGCATGATGCCATATCCCAATATGTGGTCCATGACTTCCTTAATAAGCTGCTCCCTATTCTTTTCAGCTACCTTGTAGTTTTTATCATTGATAATTTTTAAAATTACACTTTCTAGGGCAGATTTAGGGGATTTAGAAAGGGTTATATCGGCTATTAAATTCCTGTAATCCTTTACTACCTCATCAGCAATTCTAGATATGATATCATATATAGAAATGATTTCTTGCTCTTCAAGTGCCCTATCTTTATGCTTTGATCTAATTTCTAACCTATTTATAATCACTTAATCACCCCGTTTATACCAAAGTGTCGGATTATAGGCAGATATTCCCTCATGAGTCTCTTATTGATAAAGGCATTACCTCTTGAATATGCCTTATCTTCAGATATATATCCGGCGATTTCGCCCCTTAAATTTGCTTCCATTTCAATAAAAGTTAAATCCTCACCTGAATATCTGTTTATTACGAATGAAAACTTTCTGGTATCAAAGTCCCCATATTTCTTGAATGTGTCCATATGCCTATTTACTTCTTTTATGTCATATAGATTCCCATATAAGGGCACCAGAACCCTGTCAGATTTTAATAACACCTGGTTTGTTGTATACAAATCATAGAAGGAATGGGTGTCTATGATTACATAATCGTAGAGAAATTTCAATTTTTCTATAACCATGTCTATATATTTAGGGAAGGTATCTTCACTAGCTAATGTGTAATAGTCATTAATGTCATAGAAACCTGGTAGAAGATCCAGGTTCCTTTGTTCCTTGTAAGTTGTTAAAAAACTTTCCAACTTCTCATTACTTAGATTGTCCCTGTTTAAGGAATCAAATACATTACTAATAGTATTTTGAAAATCCATCTTAAATATCTTCTTAAAACTAGGTTTAAAGGGGTTCAAATCAACTAGGCACACCTTGCAATTTTGTGTTTTCGCTAAAGCCATGGCTAGGTGGGTAGCAATGGTTGTTGATCCCTGGCTTAAGGGCGAATAGACAGCAATAAGCTCTTTAAATACAGTTTTAATCTTTTGACTTCCCCCAAAACCAAAAAGTCTAAAGTCAAACTCTTCCGGATAATTCCCAATATCTCTTTCAATGGATTTTCTGTTGATATTACTGTATAAAATAAAGCTAGTTACTCCTTCCCCAATTAATTTAGTAACTAGCTTTTTTTCCTCTGGACTCTCCATCTCCCTTATCAATAGGATTACCCTTGTTTTCTTTTCCCTTGCAATTCTAGCAAGTCTAATTAGTGTTTTCCCCTCTATGGTTTCATCGAGGGCCCTATTGATTATTAGAAAGTCCATGTCTACAATCTCCAAAACATCTTCCATTGCATCTATATTATCTTCATAGTCAACGATATTTATCTTTGATTTGCTAATGATCTTCTTATATTTAGGGTCTAAATCGCCCAAGCATAAAAATACTTTATCCTTCAATCTTTTCCCCCCATTCTGGTAAATACTTGTACTTATAATATTTCTGTGACCTATTAAATCTAATCATAAATTTTACTTGATCGTATACAGAAATATTATTACTGTCTTTTTGTGTCACTACAATACTGGCAGATAATGATGTCAGTATGAATATTATAAATAGTGATACATTCCTTTTGATTAGAAAAATAAATACATTAATCAAAAGTAGAGCAAAGAATACTACTAATGCCCTAAGTCCCTCTTTTTTTCCAAAACCATTAAAGATTTCACTACTATCCTTAAGGCCTTGGGGAATATATAAATTTTGCTTCTTATCCTCCATATTAACCACCTCCATATTGAAAATAGGTAACTGCTAAATCTTTTAATTGAAAAGCCGATTCAGCAAAAATATAAAAGATTATCGTGTTTCTTATTCTTCTACGATAGGGAGTTCCATCCTCTTCAAATATCATCTTTAAATAAGACAAGGCTACCCTAAATCCAACACCAGCCCTGATAATCCAGAGTATTGCCTGTGACATCTCGTTAATCGCTAACATAATATCCTCCTAATGTGCTTTAAATGCTGTACGTGCCATCTGTACCATTCTAGCAGAATGATATATCCCACCTAGACCACCTCCACTGGAAGTAATTAAAAACTCCTGCAGGAACCTTGGAGTCTTTATGGCCAACCTAAGGGTTGCAATTCCCCAGAAAATATTCCCATTTATGGCTAGGGCTAGACCAAGTCTAGCTAAGACAGATTGTATTAGTACCGTGAAAAAGGTTTGGATAAACTTCTGTATATAGGTTCTAAACACCCCCTTATCTGCATCCATTAGGCCACTGGCAGCTAATGGTAGGCCAACCCTTAAAATGAAAAGTTCTAACCCTATCCCAAGAAATTTCAGCTGCAGATACATAAATATTATAAAAAATATTAAAAATAAACCTGCATTCCAAAGGGAGGTCCCAAAGTCTGGGGCTAGGCTACTGGCATCCAAGCCTGTCTGTAATCCTATAGCCGTAAATGTAGAAGATAGGGCCTGGTTAAATACTTCAACAATCCATTCATAAATTACTGAAAATCCTATAGCCACGGCCAATGCCCTAAAGAAGCTTGTTAAAAAGACTATAGGGTCCATGTCTGCATCTCCCTCTACCTCTAAAATATAGATGTCCAATCCTTTCTTTAGGAATTTCAATATAATCAAGCTAATTCCATAGCCCAAAAATATAGAAAATAAAAGTTCTAAGCCTGGAATCGACATGTTGATAAATTCCTTTTCTACAAAGAATATCATGTTCATTGACCCTAGATTTGTGTAAACATTATAGCCCCCTATCATTCCGCCTGCAAAGAGCCCGCCTGCAACCAAGGTGGTAATTAAACCTATTAATATCATTTCCACATACTACACCCCCTAATGGAAATGG
>JBBAEY010000015.1:0-31311 GCA_041655755.1 Tissierellaceae bacterium | reverse complement strand
TTGTTTTACAATAGCTTAAATCCTTAGAATACTAAAACATGAATTAAATGGCTTAGATGAAGATGGACGTTTTACAATAGCTTAAATCCTTAGAATACTAAAACTAAGCTTTTACAAGATTCTGAAAAATATAGGTTTTACAATAGCTTAAATCCTTAGAATACTAAAACGAGGTCTCTACATCCAACCGCAATGCCTCGGTTTTACAATAGCTTAAATCCTTAGAATACTAAAACTGGTTGGATGAAGGGTTGATTTAGTAGGCCGTTTTACAATAGCTTAAATCCTTAGAATACTAAAACTATTATTTGGAAGTATGTAAGGGTGAGTTAGTTTTACAATAGCTTAAATCCTTAGAATACTAAAACAGTTAACATATCTTCACCCCCTTACAAGGTGTTTTACAATAGCTTAAATCCTTAGAATACTAAAACGTTAAGTTAAAGTAGAAATCCTCCGTTCTTGTTTTACAATAGCTTAAATCCTTAGAATACTAAAACATGGATATGGGAACCTATACATAGTTTTTAGTTTTACAATAGCTTAAATCCTTAGAATACTAAAACTGTCATACATAGTATATAACCCTTTTTCCAGTTTTACAATAGCTTAAATCCTTAGAATACTAAAACGGTAAGCAGGACGGAAATGTGGTGGCTAGGGTTTTACAATAGCTTAAATCCTTAGAATACTAAAACATAAGGAGTTAATTTAAACATACGAGGATTGTTTTACAATAGCTTAAATCCTTAGAATACTAAAACCGGTGCTGATTTTGTGTTCAAACTTCGGCAGTTTTACAATAGCTTAAATCCTTAGAATACTAAAACATGGTGAGATGAGAGCCGATTTATATAGTAAGTTTTACAATAGCTTAAATCCTTAGAATACTAAAACTCTACGGCGTCCTTTAAAATATTATATATAGTTTTACAATAGCTTAAATCCTTAGAATACTAAAACCTGGATGTGATGCACCATACCAAGATAATGGTTTTACAATAGCTTAAATCCTTAGAATACTAAAACATGCAATGGTGCCAAAAGACATTACTGACTGTTTTACAATAGCTTAAATCCTTAGAATACTAAAACTCTTCCATGTGGCTTGTCCCTTTGAAAATTGTTTTACAATAGCTTAAATCCTTAGAATACTAAAACTCTACGGCGTCCTTTAAAATATTATATATAGTTTTACAATAGCTTAAATCCTTAGAATACTAAAACATGGCTATCTTTGAGAAAGTTATGGGTAGTGTTTTACAATAGCTTAAATCCTTAGAATACTAAAACCTAGTTCTTTTGCTAGTACTATCCAGTTATGTTTTACAATAGCTTAAATCCTTAGAATACTAAAACTTATTTACGGACTGGACCGACATAGTAAAGGTTTTACAATAGCTTAAATCCTTAGAATACTAAAACTTATTTACGGACTGGACCGACATAGTAAAGGTTTTACAATAGCTTAAATCCTTAGAATACTAAAACGCACCCCGACAGTAAAAGGCGTATCAAGAAGTTTTACAATAGCTTAAATCCTTAGAATACTAAAACCGTGTTTCTTCCATGTTCGTGTGTTGTAGCGTTTTACAATAGCTTAAATCCTTAGAATACTAAAACAACTCATGTCCAATATAGTGGCTGAATTAGGTTTTACAATAGCTTAAATCCTTAGAATACTAAAACAATCTACTGACTAGGCTGCCATCACTCTCTGTTTTACAATAGCTTAAATCCTTAGAATACTAAAACGCAAGAGGCGGATATTTTAATGTCTAAATTGTTTTACAATAGCTTAAATCCTTAGAATACTAAAACAAACTCAAATAATAACAAGGCTAGTAGGAGGTTTTACAATAGCTTAAATCCTTAGAATACTAAAACAGGAAGGGGCGATACAAATTGTACACATTAGTTTTACAATAGCTTAAATCCTTAGAATACTAAAACCCTCTATATTATCTTTCACACTCTCTATAAGTTTTACAATAGCTTAAATCCTTAGAATACTAAAACGGGACAAATCATTTGTATAGGTCTCCAATAAGTTTTACAATAGCTTAAATCCTTAGAATACTAAAACTCAGCTGGTGACTGGAAGGCCTTTTCTCTTGTTTTACAATAGCTTAAATCCTTAGAATACTAAAACAGATGTTAGGGTGGGATGGGTTCTACCAGAGTTTTACAATAGCTTAAATCCTTAGAATACTAAAACATATAAGTGCTGGGCAGGGAGATATGCAAAGTTTTACAATAGCTTAAATCCTTAGAATACTAAAACGTAGGCGAAATGGTTGTAAGTAAGCAAATAGTTTTACAATAGCTTAAATCCTTAGAATACTAAAACTTGCTCAGTCATTTCTGCTATATCTCTAGGGTTTTACAATAGCTTAAATCCTTAGAATACTAAAACATAATACCCATTATATACAAAAAGGGTATTGTTTTACAATAGCTTAAATCCTTAGAATACTAAAACGTGTTAAGTCGCCAAGATTCCCAATGCCTGGTTTTACAATAGCTTAAATCCTTAGAATACTAAAACCTTTACGCCTATTTAGATATTCTGGACGTTGTTTTACAATAGCTTAAATCCTTAGAATACTAAAACATGGCTCTATTTCAAACCTTCTCAATAATTGTTTTACAATAGCTTAAATCCTTAGAATACTAAAACTACTTAGTTATAGACTCTTCATAATATTTAGTTTTACAATAGCTTAAATCCTTAGAATACTAAAACTGCCATCTTCTATATCTCTTGCATCTATAAGTTTTACAATAGCTTAAATCCTTAGAATACTAAAACGGATATAGCTAAGGCTTATATATTATACCGGTTTTACAATAGCTTAAATCCTTAGAATACTAAAACATAGAAGTCGTTTACGTTGACATTATAGACGGTTTTACAATAGCTTAAATCCTTAGAATACTAAAACAACAGAAAAGACTAGATGATGAAAGGAACTGTTTTACAATAGCTTAAATCCTTAGAATACTAAAACACTAATTCAAGGGTATATAAACGGGGAAAAGTTTTACAATAGCTTAAATCCTTAGAATACTAAAACTAAAATAAAGCACATGATAATGAATAGCTCGTTTTACAATAGCTTAAATCCTTAGAATACTAAAACAGGCAATTATACATTTATTCCTTAATTCAGTTTTACAATAGCTTAAATCCTTAGAATACTAAAACATCCACCTCTTATAATTTCCTACCTTCTCTTGTTTTACAATAGCTTAAATCCTTAGAATACTAAAACTAGGAGGGAATCCAATAAGAAGGTTGTAAGGTTTTACAATAGCTTAAATCCTTAGAATACTAAAACTGATATATTCGCTTTCCTCACAATTTTCACGTTTTACAATAGCTTAAATCCTTAGAATACTAAAACGCCTGACTGACCTATTATTGCTAGACTATAGTTTTACAATAGCTTAAATCCTTAGAATACTAAAACGTCGTTCCGTCGGATACCGAAGTAATAACCGTTTTACAATAGCTTAAATCCTTAGAATACTAAAACTTAGCACTTACGGAGGAAGGAAAGACAGAAGTTTTACAATAGCTTAAATCCTTAGAATACTAAAACATAACGATTTAACAATCAGAAGGAAGAATTGTTTTACAATAGCTTAAATCCTTAGAATACTAAAACGCGTTAACGAAGAAGAACTAACGCCAGAAAGTTTTACAATAGCTTAAATCCTTAGAATACTAAAACCACTGTGGACATCCAAAGCTTATTACCCTCGTTTTACAATAGCTTAAATCCTTAGAATACTAAAACGTAATAATATGTTTGTTGCAGTAGGTGCTTGTTTTACAATAGCTTAAATCCTTAGAATACTAAAACAGCGAAGAAGAAATCGGGCAATTGAAATTAGTTTTACAATAGCTTAAATCCTTAGAATACTAAAACTCATCCCTTGGGTCCACTTCATCCCAACCTGTTTTACAATAGCTTAAATCCTTAGAATACTAAAACGTGATAGAACTCCAAAACCAACTGGGAGTAGTTTTACAATAGCTTAAATCCTTAGAATACTAAAACAGAAGACCACCAACAGCGTTATTGATAGCAGTTTTACAATAGCTTAAATCCTTAGAATACTAAAACTCGAATAGTTCCCCTAATACTTCCATCCTAGTTTTACAATAGCTTAAATCCTTAGAATACTAAAACACTTTCGGGGGTATCATAATCTAGGTCGAAGTTTTACAATAGCTTAAATCCTTAGAATACTAAAACGATTAACAAAATATAATATTATGATTAACAGTTTTACAATAGCTTAAATCCTTAGAATACTAAAACCTCAAATATATTATACTCTACCTATTTATACTAGTCAAAAAATTAGTTTCTAGATGGGATAACCCCGATTCTTTAATCTTTAAGGGCTCATTATCCTGTAATTTTAAAAATACCTGTAAAATCACTGTTTCTTTTGTTTGTAAATATGTTTTATCTGCATAATGAAAAGGAAGTATCTTTAGCAAGACCTCCAGGACTTGGAATCTTGTAGGTAAATTATTGTCAGGATAGTTCCTGCAAATTGATTCATAAGTGATATCAAAATCCTCAAATGTTATTAATTTGTCACTTATTATATATGTATTATCAAAAATCTCATAATTTACCCAAACACCATCGCATGTTTTAGGAATTAACCATATATTCAAATTGGAATATTTTTCTGATAACAAATATAGTTTATCTATAAAATATTTATAAACATCCAATCCTATTCTAGCATCTATGCCATCAATAATGATGATGAAATTGTTATCTTTTTCGAGTATTAGCCTGGTATAATTTAAAAATAAATTAATTAAATCTTTGTCCTTAAATAGCCATAACGGTTTTTTTTTATTTTTATAATCTATAAAATTAACATCAACAAAAGATTTTATTACCTTTTTTAGATCAACTCCACTTACTTCAGTAATTATAGACACATTATCCATATCAATTTTGTTTTGTATTAATCTATCTAATTCTATTGATAATTCCATTAGATTTTCTTCAACTTTATTTAATGCTCTGCTCACTGGCAATTCTCCACCGAGTGAAAGTAAATATTTTAAAAGAATAGAATCGCTTTTTATAGAAAGCTGTTCCATGATATCATTAATGTCCGTTAACTTAATAACTATATTGTTGTCTTTTTTTATAATTTGTCCATCTTTTTTAATTTCAGGATAATAGCCATTCATGCCCTCCATATCTACTTCTGAGAACTTATATCCTTTAAAAACTTTGTAGTATATATCCACTATAAGCCTTTTTGATTCTTCATTTAATCCAGCTATTTGTACAATATTTTTATCTTTAAATTCGAATAACATTTTTCCACTAAAATATATTTCAATCATTATATCACCACTGTATCATCAAATTTAATCAATTCCCTTTTTTCTTTATGATCGCATATAATCCATTCCATATCTTCAAACTGCTTCTCTGTTATAGTTAATAATCTTATATCCCCTTTTCGCGGGGAATTAATTTCAATTTTCTTGTAGAACTTTTTTGCAAAACTTCTATTTGGACAGGTCCTTATATATATTGAAAATTGTAACATTTCAAATCCATTTTTTAACAAGAATTTCCTAAATTCCCTGTAGGCTCTTTTCTCATTGTCCGTGACAACTGGTAAATCAAACATACAAATCACTCTCACAGCAACATACCTCATTTCATTATCCCCTCACCTAAAAGAATTTCAAGGTTAATTGGAAATATATTTACATCGTTATCAGGATCTAAATAATCAAAACATTTCAGCACGAATTTATTTATAATTGTTGAGACTTTTTGATAATGTTCTTCAAAATATATTCGTTTAGATAATATACTAACTAAATAAGCCCTGATTTCTTGAGTCAGAAATTCGCTACTTTCATTGTTTTGTAAATATAATATTACGTAGAAATCTACAACAGGTCTAAAGATTTCTAGTATATCATCTGCTAGACAAAAAGCATTGTATTCATTTTTATGGAATATCCCTATACCTGGGTTATATCCATAACTTATTATGGATCTAGCTATATATGCTCTGACTATGGCATACCCATAGTTCATCATAGAATTCTCAATGCAATCGGCATCTCTATAAAAGTGTTTCCCGAAAAGTGTATTAAAATATATTTTCGCTGCATGTCCCTCTCGATTACTTTCATCACCTATTTTTACACTCTCAATGTATTCTTGTAACTGCTGATATCTCTCTTTGTCATCCGTAAAAAACAACATGACCTTACCTTGATTTTCTATCTTATATTTAATTATATGTTGCCACAATTTCCCCTTTTTTTCGTTACTCCACCTTATTTGTTTATTGATTATCTTAACCGTTCTGCTGTGTTGATTAAAAGGTAAATACATACCCGTTGGCAAATGTTTCTTATCGCAAATAACAATAACGACATTGTTTTCAGAACAAGTAGAAAGAAGCCTAGTTGTTATACTAGTCATCATACCATCAAGCACAATTATCCCTATATCACTTAATGGCAATGTATATTTATTCTCTCCTTTATATATTACAATATTATCTAAATATACTTTTAGGTGATCCCCGTCGTCAACTAGTACATTACGCCAAGACATATTATCCCCCCTACAAAAACGAAAAAAGCCCCTTCTCGGGGCGAATTCGGCTTAAAGCCTTATTTTAGTAGGCTCTAAGAACTTAAGCTATTGTGTAAATATTTACAATATTATGATACTATATATCATTAATATTGTCAATTGCAAATTCAAATTTTAGCTCTTCATCAATAACATTGAATACATTCCCCAAAATATCAGTATAGTATTTATTGAATTTTAAAACCTTAGTACCGATAGTCGGTTGTTTTTGCTTTTCAAATTTATTTTTATCTATTGGTTTTATCTCTATCCTATTTGGATTATCAGCCCTAGAGGACAGGAATCTGAACCTTTCTTCTATACCCGGGTTCGATTTATAAGTTATACCTATAATATCATTTTTGTGTAAGGAAAATAAAAAGTCATAATGAGCATCAATTTTTAGTTGTTTTTTCATTAATGTATAGTCATCAAATTTTAACACATATTTACCTTCCTTGAAAATTAAATCATTATATTTGATTCCTATTATTTTATATATCTCTTTTTCTTTATTGTAATATACATCAGATCTAAACGGGTTTAAGGATAATAAAACTACCTTTTTATCCTTACTTAATTTATCTGTCTTTGATACCTCTAAGCCATGTCCTAACCTTTTTGAAATATATTTTATATCTTTTATAATTGGTCCATTCCCTTTTTTAGAGTACTTTCTTATATATCCATGCTCTTTTCTATATGCCTCAAAAACATTTGTGTTCTCATCTGAATAATTTTCTATTATTTTTGTAATTATCTCAAAGGTCTTAATATCATGTTTTCTCATTAATATTTCACTATCATTCGGATCCTTGAACTTTTCCAAATCCTTCCTTATCCCATCTATAACTTTTTTTGCAGTTACATTGTCATAAATATTCTTATGTTTTTCTACTACATAATCTTCCCCGTCAATTTCCCTTGTAGAATAAAGGGTTGCATTTGATATAGCCCTATTTACCTTTGTATCAATCTTGTGAGAGTATCTTATTTTGTCGATTCTGTTATTTAAATCTATAATAAAGTTATCCCAAGGTAATTTATATACCTCTTTATCGTATTCATTATTACTAACAACATTCCAAAAAGGTATCTTAGATTTACCAATCTTCTGCAAAAATGGACTTCTTACTGTGCCATCACTTTGTCCCAACAAATAACAGGATGCAACTATTATAGCATCTACGGCATGATGTGCGTAGGACTCATCCCTATCCTTTACTAATCCCCATCTCTTTCTAACCTGATGGGTAAATTTCCCTCTGACTAAATGTATCCTAGTTTCCTTATTTTTATTTCTCATATATTCTTCCAGGCCGTTTAATACAACCTTAGATGCGTATCTGGTATCGTTTAAATTTCTATTAATAAACCTTTCTCGGATATCTTGCTTACTTATATCTTCTTCAAAGGTAAGTAATTCATATTTAGTTTTATTAATCTTTTTCTCCCCAAGTAGTTTGGATGCCCTATCTTTAATCTTATCATAATCGACGTTGTTAGGATTCATTGAAAATGCATTAAATGGCGTTCTTTGCCCCTTAATTTGATTTACACTATGATAACATAGTACCTTATTATTTAAGCTATCATCTAAAGATATAGATTTAGGTATAATATGATCAATTTCAAAGCTATTTGGATAATTTATTAAATCTTGTATTGATATTGGTTCACCCGTATATATGCATCTTCCATCTTGTTGATACCATAGCCTAATCTTATTTGTTAATGTTTTTTGAGAATACAACTGCTTTTCTGTAATTGAATATTCATTTCTTGCCCTATCTAAGGCCTCCCTCTTCTCCCTCTCATTGTCCCTTTGAATTTTTTGTAATTTCTCCCTCTCCTCTTTTTCGTTGGCATCACGAGGCATTTCTATTATAATAGCCTCTAAATCACCATGTTTTTTTATAATTGAATTTATAATTTTTATACTCTGATTTACAGATCTTTTTACTACAGGATTATATATTTCATCGTCTAAAAAATTCAATGGTATATATTTATATTTACTAAAGTCAGCTTCAATACTTTTTTTGATTCCTTTTTCAATTAAAAGATTCATTTGGTTTTTAGGGTTTTTATATAAATCTCCCCTCATTTCTCTCATTATCTTTAATGAAAATGAATGCCAATTAGAATATAAAGTCTTATTTTTTTGTAGAAATGAAAATAGCAAGGCCATATCATCTTCTTTGAAATTAGAGAATTCATCTTCACAGTTTTTTACTAAAGATTTATAGTCCTTACTCTTATTTAATATTTCGCTTAACCTATCTTTATCTTCAAGGCTAAAATCTTCATAATTTATGCTAGTATCCTGTAAAAACCTACTCAATTTTCTCTCTGCCTCAAAAGTATGGTTGAAAACCATTTTTTCATCTTTATCTACGCTGTATCCCTTTATATCAATATCATTTCCCAGGCCAGTTGCTACTTTAATTAGCTTAACCATTGTAGTAACCCCGACATTTTTCGTACTTAGAATTGAACTGATAATTTTTCTTTTCTCTTGTTCACTTAACTTTCTACCATTTACAGTTAAATTATTTAAATCATTCAACAAATTAAATTCTTGGGCAGTGTAGGATGCCTGTGGTGCTCTTTGTTCATCTCTATAAATACTACACTTACCTATCAATTCTTCAAAAATACTAGCTATTTCTCTTCCGTCAGTTTTGTATATTCCATAGTTTGTTCTATTTTTTTTATCTCCCGGACCAATATAAAAGTCTCTTTTTCTAGTTAAAATCTCAATATAATCTTCAATAAAATCATTATCTATTTGATTATAGTGCCTACTTTGTGTACTTAATATCTGTAAAGCCTCGCTCTTATATGCCCCTGATGTAAAAATATTAACCAAAGTCTCAGAACTTCCATCTTCATTTTCAATTTCAATTAATCCTCTTACTTTTCCATATTTATTTAATCTCTCAAGTTGAATTTCACATGGATATTTTTCTTTTAATAATTCATTGTTTGTTTTTAGCGAATCATTAATATTTTTTTGTTCATCTTCTGCTTCGTCAAGATATGAAATTCCTCTCCTTTTCGCCAAATGCCATAAAGCAGCAAATATCTGACTAGGTTCAAGTTTCTCATTTAATCCCCTTACCCTTAATTCATAAGGATTAACATCATAATCCGTAGGTGGATAGAAGCCATGATTTAGAAGAAGTTTTTCTATACATTTAAAACGATATTTTCTTCTTCTTAAAATCCTTCTCGAACCTCTAGCATCTCTTCTCGTCTTATTGTTATTTGCATCAGCTGAATCAAATAACCTCGCTCCCATATCAACTATTTTATTAGTGTCTGTATCTATTATGCCCCATCCTACACTAGCAATCCCTATGTCTAATCCTAATATCTTTCCCAAATTAAATTCCCCCTCAAAAGTATCTATATTAGACTATTCGACATAAGGTTTAAAAACTCCTTCTTTTTTGCTAATTTATTTTTCCCTTTACACCAGGGCAAGTGCCCTATCTATGTCCTCAATTATGTCATTGCTGTCCTCAAGTCCAATTGACATTCTTACCATGCTCTCCGTCAGTCCAAATTCTGCCAGCTTCTCCCTGGGGTAGCCCCTATGGGTAATGGCAGCAGGCAATTGGACTAGGGTCTCGCAATCCCCCAAGCTTACTGCTAGTTGTGCCAATTTCAGCCCCTCTACAAATTTTATGGCGGACTCTACTCCTCCCCTCAGCTCAAAGCTAATGATTGCTCCAAATCCTTTCATTTGTTCCCTGGCAATTTCATGGCCCTTGAAATCCTCTAGGCCAGGATATAGGACTCCCTGAATTTTTGGATGTCGATTCAAATACTTGGCCAGTTCAATTGCGTTTTTTTCGTGCTGCCTCATCCTAAGGCCTAGGGTCTTTAAGCCCCTGAGCAGGAGCCAACCGTCAAAGGGGCTCATGACCCCACCCAACTCGCACATATATCCAAATTTCAGACGGTGTATATATTCAGTATCCTTGGCTATGGCTACGCCTCCCACCACATCCCCATGTCCTCCAATATATTTAGTGGCACTATGGACCACCACATCTGCACCCAACAATAGGGGGTTTTGAAAATATGGTGAAGCAAAGGTATTGTCTACAAGGACCTTCATATTATTTGCTCCAGCGATTTCAGCCACTCTCTTAATATCGATAATCGATAGATTTGGGTTTGATGGAGTTTCGAAAAATATTACCTTACATGAACTGTCCACTGATTTTTCCAGTTCATGTAAATCTGTAAGGTCTACAATCTTGTAATTTATATTATACTTTGGCAAAAGCTCTGTTACCACGCTGTAAGAGGATCCGTACAGGGTTTTGTGGACGATGATTGTATCCCCTGGCCCAATTAAGGAGAGTAGAACTGAACTAATAGCTGCCATTCCAGATGAAAAGGCAACGGCTGCTCCACCGTATTCCAGCTCTGCCATTCGGTTTTCAAAAAGCCTCAAGGTTGGATTATTTCCTCTGGTATATACATAGTCGTCTGATTCAAAGCTCATTACCCGATTGGCGTGTTCAATGTCATTAAATACAAAGGTAGAAGTCTGAAATATAGGCGGATTTAGGGCATTATGGGGGTTCTTTCCCTTGGAACCACCGTGAATTGCCCTTGTATCAAAAGCAAAATTGTTGTTTTTATCCATTCTTATCACCTGCCCAATCTATAATTCAATTATTGAATTTCTACAGCTACAGCTATCCTGATCCAGGCCATGTTTGAAGACCTCTATAAATACATCTGTCATCTTTTCCTTATTTCTACTTATGGAACCTTGTATGTCGTGTATAGATATATCTCCTTTCATGCCTGTACACCAGTTGGTTATTATGCCTATGGTGGAATAACACATGGCCAGCTCCTTTGCCAGGACCACCTCGGGAACTGTTGTCATACCTACCACATCTCCCCCTAATCTTTGAAACATCCTTATTTCACTGGCAGTTTCAAATCGAGGGCCCTCTGTACACACATATACTGCATCTCCCTTGATGGGTAGCCCCATCTTGCCTGCCATATGATAAAACTTCTCCCTCATATTTTGACAGTAGGGATCACTCATGTCCACATGCCTAACCGCCTCTTCTCCGCCCTCAAAGAATGTTATGGGTCTGACTTTGGTAAAATCTAAGAAGTCCTTAATGACCACTATGTCCCCGGGCCCATAATTTTCATTGCTGGATCCTACGGCTGCTGTGGCATAAATATAGTTTACGCCCATCTCCTTTAAGGCCATCATATTTGCCCTGTAGTTGATTAAATGAGGTGGTAGGGAGTGCCCCCTGCCATGCCTTGCTAGGAAGACAATGTCCTCACCTTGTATATTGACAAGGTCTAATTCTACCTGACCGTACTTGGTCTTTACCCTTTCAATCCTACTCCTATTGCCTGCATTATATACACCAGTACCTCCTATTATGGCTTTCATTTCCTACCCCCTAATCCCTTAATTTTAGTATGTTTTCCTTGAAGGGCGCCCTTATTATACCCTTTTCTGTAATTATTCCACTTATATTCTCCCAAGGGGTCACATCAAAGGCTGGATTATATACCTCTATGCCCTGGGGTGCTATTCTGACTCCATCGATATGGGTTACTTCTGAAGCATCTCTTTCCTCGATTTCTATTTCTTTTCCATCTCCTATGTCAAAGTCAATTGTCGTGGTAGGTGCCACTATATAGAAGGGTACCCCATAGACCTTGGCTATTACAGACAGCATAAATGTACCTATCTTATTTGCAGTATCTCCATTGCTTGCTATCCTGTCTGCTCCAACTAATATGACATCTATTTCGCCGTCCCTAATCAGGGTAGCTGCCACATTGTCTGCTATTAGCTTGGCCGGAATTTCCTCCTGCACCAGTTCCCAGGCAGTCAGCCTTCCTCCCTGCAGCCTAGGTCTGGTCTCGTCAGCGTATACAAAAATATCTTTCCCCCTATAATGGGCCTCTCTGACTACCCCAAGGGCAGTTCCATAGCCCACAGTAGCCAAGGCCCCTGTATTGCAGTGGGTCAAAATTCTTGCCCCCTCCTCGATTATTTCATTTCCATGCCTAGCCATGGTCTTGTTGGTTTCAATATCTTCAGTAAATATCAGGTCTGCTTCCTTCCTTATCTCCTGATAAATATTCTCTATTGACTCCTCTTTCTTCTTCTCAATTACAGCCCTCATTCTTTTGATGGCCCACATGAGATTTACCGCTGTCGGCCTTGACTTATTTAGTATATCCAGGGCCTCCTCCATCTTAGAAAAAAAGTCCTCTCTGCCCTGGCTTAAAAATTCCCTTGCCGCCAGGACTACACCATAGGCGGCTGTAGCCCCAATGGCCGGCGCTCCTCTGACTACCATATCGCTTATGGCAAAGTCCACATCTCTGTAGCTTTGACAGCTAAATATTTCATATACTTCCGGCAACTTTCTCTGATCTATTAAGTGCAATTGCCCGTCCTTAAATTCTATTGTTCTAATATCTTTCATTTGTCTTCACCTGTCCATATGTTTTAAATTTTTTAAGCATAAAAGTCATTTCCTCTTTGGGCAATATCACTGGCTCTCCAATGGATTTTGCCCTATAGTACAATTCTGCACAATATTCGATTTCCTCCGTAATATTTAAGGCGTTGGCCAAGTCCCCGGCCCCTGCCAATAGACCGTGATTTGCCAGCAGGACAGCCTTCCTATCCTCCATGGCCTCAAAGGCATTCTCTGCCAACTCCCTAGTTCCAAAGCTGGCATATCTGGCACATCTCACATCTAATCCAGCCAGGGCAACTAAGTAGTGTACTGGGGGCAGAGATATATTTAGACAGGACAGGGTCGTTGCAAATACAGTATGGGTATGGATTATTGCGTCTATGTCACTTCTTTTCCTGTAGAATATGCTATGCATTTCCAATTCGGAAGATGGCTTTCTGTTGCCCTCTACAATATTGCCCTCCAGGTCTAGGACTACCACATCTTCTGGTCTGGTTTCGAAATAGTCAATGCCAGATGGAGATATGGCCATTAGGTTTTCCTTCCTATTGAAAATGCTCAAGTTACCGCCTGTTCCCTTTGTCAGACCTTTTTCAATTAATTTTCTTCCGAATTCTACTATCTCTTTTCTTTCTTCTAATAATATCATTACAAGCCTCCTCTATATTTACCTTTTACCCTTATCATATATTTCACCTAATGCCCTAGGTACTCGATTGGTCTTCGAAAAGAATACCAGCAAGAGCAAGGTGAGGACATAGGGCAAGGTCATTATCAAATCAGAAAAAGTGCTGGGTAATTTCAAAACCTGCCCCATATAATAGCCTCCTGCCCTGGCAAAGCCAAATAGGAGACAGGCTCCAAATGTAGGCAGGATTTCCCAGTTGCCAAATATCAGGGCGGCAATTGCCAGATAGCCGTAGCCCATGTAGATGGCGGGGGAAAAGTTTGTCGAAATAGAATAGGCAAAGGAAATACCGCCTAGTCCCGAGAGGGCCCCCGATACCATGACAGCCCTAAACTGTAGCTTTGAAACCTCCACCCCCGCTGCATCTACTGAATGGGGGTTGTCCCCACAGGCCCTAAGCCTCAATCCAAACCTAGTCTTGTAAAAGATATAGTAGGCAAGGATAGCTATGGCCAATATGACGAGCTCAAAGGGGTAGATGTTTTTAAATGCAGGGCCAAGGAGGGGTATTTGAGACAAGATGCCTATGGTAAATCTCTGGGATGTACCTATTTGAAACTTATCGGACATGGCACCAAATACTATGTTGTTTATCTGGGTGGTTAAAAATACCGTTATGGCCATGGCCAGGATATTTATTACCACTCCGCTAATTACCTGATTGGCCTTAAACCTTATGGAAAGGAGCCCATGTAGTAGGGAGAACAGCATACCACCTACCATGGACAGTAATAGGGCCAAATAAAATAGTTTTTGGATTGGAATATGAAAAAAGTGGGAAACCAGTACGACAGACAAGGCGCCAAAGAATGCACCAAAACCTTGTAAACCTTCAATAGCTAGATTTGTAATCCCGCTTCTTTCACTGTAGATGCCACCAATTGACATGATGAAAAGTGGCAGGGCAAATGACAACCCATCGATAATTAAAGTATCCATTATTCCTCCAACTCCCTTCCTAAATCCTCTTGAAGTCTGTCCTTACTAGCCCTAATCTTATGCTGTATATAGACATTTGTAGCACTAAAAAGCAGGATCAAGCCCGTAATAACAGAGGCTATTTCCTGTCTTACCCCTGCTATGGAACTCATGTAGGTACTGCCCTTCTCTATTATAGAAATGATAAAAGATGAAGCAATAATTCCGTAGGGATTGTTGTTTCCCAGCAAGGCCACTGCAATGGCATCAAAGCCCATACTTGGCAATACCCTAGGCTGAATAGATGCAAAGTAACCCAGGTAATAGCTTGCTCCTGCAAGTCCAGCTAAGGAACCGGACAGGGCCATGGTTGTGATTAGAGTCTTTCCGACCTTTATCCCGGCGTATTTGGCAGCCTTTGGATTAGCTCCCACCGCCTTAATTTCAAATCCTATCCTCGACCTATCTAAAAAGAACTTCAAGCCTATAGCCAGGACTATGGCAATGATAAAGCCAATGGGCAAATCCATTCTGAGTCCAAACCTCTCCACATTGACCAAGGTTAGCCTGGCAGCAGGATTTATGTACCTTGACTGCCTGGATACAGGGTCTATATACCTTGTGTGTATAAAAAAGCTCAGGACATATTGGATAATATAGTTAAACATAATTGACGATACAACCTCATTAATATTAAACCTGTATTTCAGAAAACCTATGAGCCCCCCAAGGCTGGCACCGCCCACTAGGCCAATGACCAGGACCAATGGCTTTGCCACCAAGGAACCTAGATTGCTATAGCCAATTAATACGGTGGCAAAATATCCTCCCAGCAGCATTTGTCCAGACACTCCTATGTTAAATAGGCCCCCCTTCAGGCCTATGGCAACTGCTAGAGATGCAAATATCATGGGAGTCATGAAGTTCAAGAGAGTCAGAAAATCTGTCAAGATGCTCTTGTATCCCCCATAGGAAGGCTTTGGCATTATACCCGCCCCCTGCAATAGATTGAAAAAGGCAAGGAGGGGATTTTTCCCCAGTAACAAGATTATGATTGAGGCTACGACAAAGCTAAGAAGGATCAAAAAGATTGGAATAGTCAAATATTGCCACTTGTCATTGCCCAATATATTCAAAATAACCCTTTTGGAAAGATTCTTACTTTTTCTCTCTTGTTTGACTTCACTCATGCCGTAACCCCCATCATAAATTCTCCTACTTCCTTGGTCGTCAGACTGTCTGCAGATGCGATCTTCTGAATTTGGCCATTGTATATGACCCCAATTGTATCTGCTATGTTCATTATTTCATCTAATTCTAGGGAAATCAGCAAAATAGCCTTTCCCTTGTCCCTTTCCTCTATTATCATCCTCTGTATATTTTCAATGGCACCAATATCCAATCCCCTCGTTGGTTGCACAAATATCATAAGAGAGGATTGAAGCTCTATTTCTCTTCCGATAATGGCTTTTTGTTGATTGCCACCACTCATCTGACGAACCTGGGTCCTTATGCCCTGGCTGCTTCGTATATCGTACTTGTCTATTAGCTTGTTTCCATATTGATTAATTACATCCCTGTCAAGCAAGCCCCCATTGCTGAAGGGTTCCCTGTGATAGTCCTTCATTGCAAGGTTCTCCGCCAGGGAAAAGTCCAATATAAGCCCATAGGACTGCCTATCTTCGGGAATATAGGATATTCCCTCCAGGGTTCTCTTTCTTATACTATAGCTGCTGATATCCTTTCCATTTAGTAGAATTTGGCCCTGATATATATCCGTTAATCCTGCAATGGCATCTGCAATCTCAACCTGTCCATTGCCAGATACCCCCGCTATGGCAAATACCTCCCCTTCGTGTACCCTTAGGGATACATCCCTTACAAGGTCAAAGTTGTCACTATTTTTGACCGATAAACTCCTTACTTCAAGCACCAAATCTCCGAACTCTGCTGGCTTTTTTTCTGTCTTAAAGGAAATCTCCCTGCCCACCATTAGACTTGCCATCTCCCTAGTGGAACTGGTCTTTACATCTAATACATCTACTAGCTTACCCTTCCGCAAGATAGCACACCTATAAGCTATCCGCTTTATTTCCTCCAACTTGTGGGTGATGAGGATAATGGTCTTGCCTCCTGCCCTTAGCTCCTCTATTATATCCAGCAAAAAATCTATTTCCTGAGGTGTCAGGACTGCTGTAGGCTCGTCAAATATAAGGATTTCAGCTTCCCTGTAAAGCATCTTTAATATTTCTACCCTCTGTTGGAGGGATACATTTATATCCTCTATCTTCTTATGGGGGTCTACTTCCAGACCATACTTCCTTGACAATTGTCCTATGTCCTTGCTTGCACCCTTGATGTCCACATAAGGAAAGAGACCTAGATATTTTTTTATAGGTTCAAGGCCCAGGATAATGTTTTCTGCTATGCTATAGTTTTCTACTAGTTTAAAATGCTGGTGGACCATGCCTATATTTAGCCTTGTTGCAAAATTGGGAGAATCTATCTTTACCTTTTCCCCCCGAATCCAAATCTCTCCTTCATCTGGCTCATACAGGCCAAAGAGCATACTCATTAGGGTTGATTTCCCAGCACCATTTTCACCTAAAAGGGCAAATATTTCACCCTTTTTAATCTGAATGCTTATATTGTCGTTGGCAACTATTCCGGGAAATCTCTTTGTTATATTTTTCATTTCCACAATGTATTCAGACATGATAATTCTCCTTAGTCTCCTTGTTATAAAGCTCTATATGAAAAAATATCGCTTTCTATGCCTTTATGATAGAAAGCGATAAATCTCCTTAAATCCTTCTATCTCCCCTAGGGTAGGCCTGGGAAGGAATCCGAAGTTATTCCATTGAAGTTTGCAGCGGGTACTATTTCACCCTTTTTCAGCAGTTCATAGGCTTCATTTATCTTTTCTACTGAATCAGCCGACAACTGATGGCGTCCTTCACTGTTTACATATCCCGTGGAATCTGTATCTGCCCTTAGGAGTACATTGTCACCCTTAAAGCTATCATCCTTGACTGCATTAAGTGATCTCTCCACATTTATGTTCATTACCTTCAATACTGAAGTCAGGACAACGTTACCGCCTGTACTTGCCCCATCGTCGAACTGGTCGACGTCACAGCCTATTACCTTAACATCTCCAGACGCTTCCTTGGCTGCTGTAAATACGCCATTGCCAGTGCCGCCTGCTGCCACAAATATGATGTCGCATCCTTCTGAAATAAGGGCATTACCTACTACCTTTCCACTTGCCTCATCTGCAAAGGAACCTGCATAGTTCCCTCCAACATTGGCACCAGTAACATCTGTACCTGCATAGGATGGTAGGTTTACAAACTCTACATTTTTACCATACTTGGCATTGACATAGTTTACCCCTGACTCAAATCCATACTGGTAGTTTACATTAGATGGGAAAGCTATGCCATTGACAACGGCTACCTTCTTGGTTTTTGTCTCCAAGGCGGCTGCCATACCCGCTAAAAATCCACTTTCCTCTTCTGCAAAGGTCATGGCATAGACATTGTCAAACAATTCGAGTCCGTCCTGCTCCTCTGGAAATGAGTCTATCAGGACAAATTTCTTAGATGGGTTTTCCAAGGCAACTGACGATATGCCGGCAAATTGAAAACCTGGGGTAATGATTACATCATAGTCTGCCACCACATCCTCTACTGCCTTGACAGCCGCATCGGGATCACCTGTGGGCTCCTTTACAGCCTTGACACTTGCAGAGGGATTTGATTCAATAAACTTTAGGACCCCATTATAGTTGTCTTCATTGAATGATCCGTCGTCAACGCCAGATGGACTAGTGACTATGGCTATCTTTAAACCATCACCAGAGCTATCTGGGGCCTTCTCCCCTGCGCATCCTGTCAAAAATACTGCCAATAACAAGCTTGCAACTAATAGTTTTAACCCAATACTCTTTTTACCTTTCATAGTCATCCTCCTTATTTTTATAAATTTAATTTATCATTTTAAATCCAGCCTTGAAAGCTTTTGATTCAAATGCCCTCTCATAGTCCTTAAGTTCGTATAAATCAATGGTTGGAAGATTTACCAGTCCTGATTTCAGCAATTTTAAGGCCGGACTAAAAGGTCCACACCTGCTGCCCTTTATGGTGACCTCGTTGACTACAAAGTCACTCATATTTATCTGGCTTTCACCTGCATAGGTAGTCTTGATAACTATGGTCCCCCTCTTCCTTACTATTTTTTGGGCCGTCAATATGCCGGAAGGGGATCCAGAGGCATCTATCACTATCTCATAGCTATCCTTGGCCTCAGTGGTCGTGTTGGCAAAGGAAGAAAAAGCCCTTAGCTTGTCCTCATGCCTGCCTATTACAGTCAAATCTGCCCCTGTCAGGGCCACCACTTGTCCTATCATATAGGCAAGGCGACCATCGCCTATTAGACCTACATTTGTAGATGGCCTTATGTGGACCTCCTCCAAAATTTCCAATGCAGCGGCAAGGGGTTCTGTAAATATGGCTATTTCAGATGGAAGTTCCTGGGGGACAGGGTGTAATAGACGGTTTTTCATGACTATGTAGTCCGAAAAACACCCATCCTTTCCAGAAATCCCCAGCACCTTCCTATTGTCGCAGTGGCTAGGCCTTCCTGTCCTGCAATATAGGCATTCCCCACAATTTTCATTTATCTCCCCCACTACCCGCCTGCCAATCAAGCCCAACTGGTCAGAGTCCACGACTTCCCCTACAAATTCGTGTCCCAGTACCCCCCTAAAGTCAGGCCTATAGCCTCTTAGGATTTCCTTGTCTGTATTGCAAATTGAGCTAAGTATTAACCTTACAAGGCTCTCGCCCCTTCCTATGGTCGGCATGGGATAATCCTCAATATATTTTAGCTTGCCGTCAAAGTATAAGGCCCTCATCTAAAACCACCCCCTAATTTGTTCGAATTCTATTGACCTTAAAGTTAAACACCTTGGGGTCAAAGTAGTCAAAGGAATAGAGTATAAGCCTTCCATCCCTATCGTAATGAAGCTGGTGGAATAGTAAAAATAGGGAATCCCTATCCACACCTAAGTATTTAATCATTTCCTCCCTTGGAAATACTGGTTTAATCTCAGTCACTGCATATTCAATTACTATTCCCAACTCCTCTTCAAAAAAGGTGAATAAGGATTCCGACCTAATATTGTCATACTTCCTATCTCCCAGGTACTTTTCTGGAATAGTGTCCACTAGATAGGCTGCCGGTTGACCATCTGCAGTCCTCATTCTCTTGAAGGTAATGGCGAACTCCCCCTCCTCTAGCCCGAATTTCTCCATCATATCCTCCGTTGGCTTGACCCTTTCAATGCCTATCCACTTGGTACCCGGCTCATATCCAAAGCTCTTTATTATGTCTGTAATGCTGTCTAGTTTTTCCAATCCAGATTCAATATTTATGGGCTTTCTATTTACAAAGGTCCCCTTTCCCTGTACCCTATATACCATTCTCTCCTGCTCCAAAAGTGCCAGAGCCTCCCTGACAGTATATCTGCTGACCCCCAGTTTTTCCATCAGGATACCTTCTGAGGGCAATATATCATCTGATTGTAAATCTTCACTGTCTATATACTCTTTTATCTTCATTTTTGCAATTTGACTTAAACTAATGGTCTTTCTTTTAATTTTCATATTAATATTTATCCCCACCTTGTATGACATCAGACAACCTGTATTTTTATAATATCATTGATTTAATATTCTGTCAATATCTTATTATGCCTGCCTTTGTAACTTCTTTGTTACCCTTAAACTAGGTTTTCTGTGTATAATATAAGCTGTGGAGGGGTTTTTATGAGCAAGACGAGCAGACTTAGTCTTATATATTTACTGGCTATTTTCCTCCTAATGGGATGTTCTAAAAAGGAAAGCTTCCCTGCTGTCCTTTCTTTAGAGGATTCTATTAGGGAGATTATAGTATCTAAAAGTGAAAGCTATGACTTTCTAAGCGATCAGCTATATGTGGAATACATGGGAAGGCTAGGCAGGGGACTGGTGACAAATCCAGAGTCATATCCAGCTCACTATAGTCTTGGGCACTTGGATGAGGACAATATCCCCGAGCTGCTTGTATTTAAGGAAAGGGATCCTGGGGATTTAAATGACCAGGGCAGTCTAGAAGTCTACAGATTCAATGGAGAGAGCTATGTCCTTTTGGATAGGGTCCCCATGAACTACGACAATACAAACCATCAAATGGTAATTGGAAAAATTGCCAAGGACACCAGGGGCATACTTCTGAGCAATGGTATAGGGGCACACTCTGCCATGACCTACGGCTTTGTTTTAGAGGAGGGAAAGCTCAAGAGTATATTCGATGAAAACAAGGTCTCCCTCATTTCCATATATGCAGACAATGAAATCAAGGATATGGATGGGGATGGGGTGTTGGAGTTTAGCGTCTACACCATAGACCCCGAAACCCTCAATTTTACTGTAGAAGATTCAGATAAGATGAAGCTGTGGTATAGGTGGAATGGCAGGGATGGAGCCAGTCTAGTGGAGGTCGAGAGAATGGACCTTTCCCTGGAAGGATCCAATGAGGATATCTTTCACGAGGCCATGGTCCTAATAGGGGACGACCTGCCCCTTGCCCTAAATTATATGATTGAGAACAGGGCCCAGTTGTCCAGATACCATAATGTAGAATTGCTAAAGGCCTATATAGATGAATTAATGGGGCAAATCCACAGGTCTAGTATGGAAATTGACAATCTGTTTTCCCGCTATCAGGATAGGGAGAATTTTGATTACTTGTTTGAAAAATATGGCCTATCCCTGGAGAAAATAAACAGCATTGAATACCTAAGCAGGGAAAAGACCTTAAGAGACGAGGAGGAGATTAAGGAAGACCTTGTCAAGGGTATTCGCCTTGGCTATAGGTTGGATTTATCTGAGGGAGGGTATTTCTATAGGGTTGATTATCAAAGGCTCCTAGATATATTTGACGACCACCTGACCAGCGAGTATAGGGACTATTTGAAGATTTTGGCCCTGGACAGCAATGAAGCCTTTATGAGGGACGGTTCCCTCATCATCTCTACAGACAAATTGATTGATAGAATACTGCTTGCAGAGAGTTTCAAAATCGTCTATCCCTATTCAGAATTCCTAGAAGAGGTGCTTGAAATATACTATAAGTATTTACAGGCCTACTTTTATGGGGATTTGCATAGCTCAAATTATGATAGCTCTCAAAAACTAAGAGATGAGGCCCGGGATATGTTTGAGAAAACTGTAGAAAGGTACTCCTATACCAACTTTGGAAATATGGTGGCTAAGTTTTTAGAGGCCTTAGAAGGAAATGCATATATTGTAGATGACAGCCTAAGGCAGGTCTTGAAAAACATCTTGGAATAATGGAAAATCCTTGGATGAAATTTCATCCAAGGATTTATTTTTTATCCGAAGTTATATCCTGTAACTATTGCTTCCCTGCCTGTGGACTTGTCGTTGAAGTATTCATAGAATGAAAGCCCTTCAAAACCACCTGATATATTGATGAGGTTTTCAAATCCCATGTGCTGTAAGGCCATTATTGCATTGTAGCTCTTTTGTCCTGTCTTACATTGTAGATATACTGTCTTGTCCTTTGGAATTTCATTTGCCCTGTCCCTGATTTCTGTCAGTGGAATATTGACTGCATTCTTAATATGTCCCTTGGCAAATGCCTCCTTGTCCCTTACATCTATTATATAGGCTCCTTGCTCTACTAACTCCCTTGCCTTATCAACGTGAACTTGTTTGAAACAACTGTGCAGAACATTTAATCCTGTAAGGGCTGCAAAGTTCACCACATCTCTAGCATTGCCAAATGGAGGTGCATAGCATAGTTCTAGGTCCTTTAGATCCTCTAGGGTTCCGTTAAATTTAATTAAAGTGGCTATGACATCTATTCTCTTGTCCACATTTCCCTTACCTATGGCTTGGGCACCCAAGACCCTGCCAGTAGGCACTTCAAAGATCAACTTAAAGTATATTGGTTCTGCATCAGGCATTATGCTTACCTTGTCCTGTGGCCCTAAAAGTACAGAATCATATCTTATCTGCATCTTGGTGGCTTCTATTAGTCCCTCAGTTAATCCAGTTGAGGCTCCATTGTAGTCGAATACCTTTATTACAGATGAGCCTATTACTCCCGTATTGTTTACAGGCCTGCCATAGATATGGTCCGCAGCTGCTCTAGCCTGTTTCTGGGCTGGTCCAGCCAAGGCAAGCTTGCTTTGGTTGTGTAATAGCCTATTGAATACTTCTATGGCATCTCCTATGGCGTAAATATCCTTGTCAGAGGTCCTGAAGTTTTGATTTACATATATTGCACCAGTTTGTCCGATCTCCAGTCCTGCCTTCTTGGCCAAGCTAGTTTCTGGTGATACTCCGATTGCCATAACTACTGCCTCTGCATGTACCTTTTTACCCGAATCCAATACTACTGTATCCTTTTCAAACTTAGCCACCTTGTCATTTACAATGAGTTCTATACCCTGATCCATGATCTCCTTGTGAAGTATCTGTACCATATCGTAGTCAAAGGGCCTCATTATTTGCGGCATAGCCTCAATTAAGGTAATATCATAACCTGCCATCCTTAGGTTCTCTGCTGCTTCGACGCCTATAAATCCGCCGCCGATTACTGTTATGCTCTTGAGATTGTTGTCCTTGACAAAGTCATTTAGGGCAACTATGTCCTTTACATTCCTAATGGTAAAGACATTTACCAGTTCCTTCCCCTCAAATGGCGGAACTATAGGGTTGGCACCCGGTGAAAGTATTAATTTGTCGTAGGCCTCTGTATACTCTTTTCCTGTTACTAAATCCTTTACCTTTAATTCCTTATTGTCCCTGTCAATTTCTAAGACTTCAGTATTTACACGAGCATCTATCCTGTAGTCATTGTAGAAATCTTCCGGCTGCATTAAGACCAATTCTTCACTGTCTTCAATCATGCCGCTTAGATGGAAGGGAAGGGCACAGTTTGAAAATGATACGTGAGGTCCCTTTTCGAACATTATGATCTCACAGGATTCATCCAATCTCCTTACCCTTGTAGCAGCTGATGCACCACCTGCTACACCACCTATTACTAAAACTCTTTTTGGCTTGGCCTTCATTAAAACTCCTCCTTTTATTATGGAAATTAATTATACTTTGTAGACATAATAACATTATACCATATAGGGGTATTTAGTCATCATAAATATTTTCATTTTTGCAAAATTTGTGTAAACTTACTAAATTTATTATACTATTTGTAAATTTCTTTTGCAATCCTGACGGCTTCCTTGGCGTCATTTCCATAATAATCTGCCTTTATCATACTGGCATATTCCCGGTTTAGGACGGCTCCACCCACCATAATCTTGATATTTGTCTTCACCTTCCTAAGCTCTGCTATGGTCTCTTCCATGCTCCTTACTGTAGTGGTCATTAGGGCAGATAGTCCCACAAGCCTTATGTCTTCTCCTTGGACCTTTTCCACTATCCTTTCTATTGGCACGTCCTTGCCCAGGTCTATAACCTGAAAATTATAGTTTTCTAACAATACTTTCACAATGTTTTTCCCTATATCGTGGATATCCCCCTTTACCGTTGCCAATAGGACCTTTCCCCTTGAGATACTGGGACCGCTACTTGCAGCCAAGCTTTCCTTTAGGATTTCAAATGAAGCCTTGACTGTTTCTGCAGACTGGATCAACTGCGGGAGGAAAATTATTTCCTTCTCGTATCTATCGCCTACTGTATCTAGGGCGGGAATTAGGTACTTGTTTACTATTTCGAGAGCTTCATATTCCCCCAGTAGCTTTGAAGTGGCCTCCTTTGCATCCTCCCTTATCCCCCTAATAATGATATCCGACAAGTCTAAATCCCTGTCTGGTCTATCCAGTGGCTTGTGCCCACGGCCCCTGTGGCCTGCCAAGTATTCATTGCCGCCCCTGTCCTTGTTCCATAGTAGATTAGATGCTAGGATTGTGTCCATCATTTCCTTGTCCAGGGGATTAATAATAGGTAAATCCAGGCCCTGGTATAGGGCTGCTGCAAAAAATGTTTTGTTTATGAGCTTTCTATTGGGTAGGCCAAAGGAAACATTTGATACACCCAGCACAGTCTTTACACCCAGTTCTTTGACTAGCCTTAGGGCATCTAAGGTCTCCCTTACTTCCTTTTGTTGAGCTGCAGCCGTGAGGGTAAGGCAATCTATATATACATCCCCCCTGGCTATACCATGGTCCTCCGCCTTCCTTACTATCTTTTCTGCTATTTTATACCTGCCCAGGGCTGTATCAGGTATCCCCCTTTCATCCAGGGTAAGGCCCACTATGGCCGCACCGTATTTCTTGACAATGGGGAGAATCCTATCCAGTACCTGATCTTCTCCATTTACAGAATTTACTATGGCCTTGCCATTGTAAACCCTCAGACCTGCCTCTATGACCCTGGGATCAGTTGAGTCAATCTGCAGGGGCACATCTAAGATGGACTGTATTTCCTTGACCACATCTACCATCATCTTTTCCTCATCTATCTCCGGCAATCCAACATTTACATCCAGTATATGGGCACCTGCCTCTACCTGTTCAATGGCCTCCCTCAAAATATAGTCTATGTCTCCACCCTTGAGCGCCTCCTTAAAGAGTTTTTTCCCTGTGGGGTTTATCCTCTCTCCTATGACCTTGACCCCATCTATGCTAATGGCTTTGGTGGGGGTGCAGACTCCGCTGCGGCCTTCCATGCCAAGAAAGACGGGTTTCAAGCCCCTTATCTTTTCTGACATGGTCCTAATATATTCATCTGTGGTTCCGCAGCATCCCCCTATTATCCTTACCCCTTTTTCAATGAATTTCCTGCCATAGTAGGCATACTCCTCTGCCAATACATTGTATACTGGCCTCTTGTCTAGGATGGTGGGCAGACCGGCATTGGCCTGAACCATGACGGGTATTTTGGAATAGCTTAGTATTTCATCTAGGATTGGTTCAATTTCCTTGGGTCCTAGGGAACAATTTATACCAAGGGCATCAACTCCCAGACCCTCTAGGGTCATGACCATGGAAAGGGGGGTAGTACCGGTAAAGGTCCTCATATTGGCTTCAAAGCTCATGGTGGCAAATACTGGAAGACTTGAGTTTTCCTTAGCCGCCAGCACCGCTGCCTTTGCCTCATACAAGTCAGTCATGGTCTCTATTAAAATTAAGTCTACGCCATCCTTTACCCCCTGCACCACCTGTCTCTTGAAGATATCGTAGGCATCTTCAAATTTCAGGCTGCCCATGGGCTCTAATAGCTCTCCAATGGGGCCAATATCCAGGGCAATGTAGTTATCCCCATGGCCTATGGCGATTTTGGCATTTTCAACTGCAGCATGAATGACATCTTCTAGCCCATAGGGACTATTTTTCAATTTCAATTCATTGGCACCAAAGGTATTACTTGTGATTATCATGGCTCCAGCATCGATATAGTCCCTGTGGATTTGTCTTACCATTTCTGGCTTCTCTATATTTACGACTTCCGGCAGTTCACCGAGTTTAAGCCCCCTAGTCTGTAGCATGGTACCCATGGCACCGTCAAAAACCAATACTTCCTTCTTTAATCTCTCCCTAATATCCACACCTTCCGCCTCCCTTGCGATAGCTACAATCGTCATATTTGGGACATCCTATACAGTCAGCATCTGCCTGCCTGTAGTCCTCATCCACTATTCCCATAATCGCCGTAACAGATTTTCTCGGTATCAAAATATTGTGAAGTGTTGCACTGAGCCCTATGGACCCTTTGGCCCCAAGGACATCCAATATAGGGGACTGCATATCTAGGGACAGGTCCCCATATCCCGGGCTATATCTAGATGTCAGGGTCCTCTTATTCACCCTTACCATATCCAGCAAATCTTCATTTACCCTATCGCAGACTGCCTCAACAGCCGTGGAGGCACAGGCATCCAGTATCATGGCCCTTGCCATACTTAACTTTTCATAGTATCTAATGGCCCTATCGACCCTGTGACCTAGGGTAACCCCCATGACTATGCAGGAATCCGCCTCTGCCAGATGCCCCTTTATATCCCTGCCCCCTAATCTAAGATTGGTGCCCTCCAGGAGAAATCCATCGTCTTTTTTTAGGTCAAAGAACTTGTAGACATACCTGGCCTCCATCAGGTCCCCTATTTCCTCGATTGACTGGTCTATTATCTTGTCGGTTGCTTCATCTATTGACTGATTTCTATATCCTAGGTATCTCAGGACCTCATTTCTATCTATCTCTAACTTTGACATATCCTCACACCCCTATTTATATTGCTCTTTCCTTATTTATGGACTCTATCAGAGATCTGATATTGTTTGTTATGGTGTTTGCTATATAGGGATTGTTCATGGTGTAAAGGTGTATGCCCCTTACTCCTGAAGATATTAGATCAACTATTTGCTCCGTGGCATAGGCTATACCTGCATCCCTCAATGCAATCTTATCGTATTCATACTTGTTTATTATCCTCAAAAACTTCTGAGGCAGGGTAACTCCGCTTAGGGAAATTGTCCTCATTATTTGTTTCTTGTTTATTACTGGCATTACCCCTGCCTGAATTGGAGCCTTTATCCCCTTCTGCTCCGCCTTGTTTAGAAATTCATAGAAACGGCTGTTGTCATAGAAGAGCTGACTGATGAAGTAGTCGGCACCTGCCTCCTCCTTTAACTTCAATATGTCTATGTCCTTATCCTTGACCAGGGTCTCTATATGGCCTTCAGGATAGGCTGCGGCAGCAATACCAAATCCCCCCTTCTTTTTAGCATAGCTAATGAGTTCCTGGGAATTCTCAAAGTCGCTTTTGCCCAGACCCGATTCTGGCTTATCCCCCCGAAGGGCCAGTATGTTTTCCACAGAACCTCCCTTTAATTCCCCTAGAATCCCGTCTATATTTTCCTTAGTTGCTCCTATGCAGGTCAGGTGGGCCAAGGATTCTATCTTGTACTGGTTCTTTATAAGGGAGGCTAGCCTGGCCGTTCTATTGTCCTGAACCCTGCCCCCTGCACCATAGGTAATGCTGATGTAGTCTGGGTTTAAACCACTTAATTCCTCTATGGCCTCGTAGACCACTTCGATTGGCGAATCCAGCCTAGGGGGAAATATCTCAAATGAATAAAGCAGGTCCACCTTGTCAAACAATTCTCTTATTTTCATCTCATACACCCTTTCTTAAAATTATATAATAAAAAAAGCCTCCACCCCTTTGCAATTGCAAAGGGACGAAAGCTTCGCGTTACCACCCTATTTTATAAGGACCTCACGATCCTTACCTCTTCAAGTACAGGGATAAATCCTTTATACTCTATCACTATAACGTGTGCAAACGTGAATACCTAAATATCGATATCCAAACTCCAAGACCATATTCGGCCAACTATCCTTTATTCCCTCTCACCAAACGGAACTCTCTGTATAAGTATTCATGAGCCTACTCTTCTTTTCAATGTATTTACATTTTTAATTGTTAAAAGACATTATACCATAGCCTTTTCCCTATGTCAAAGAATAAATAAGGCTTTTAAGATCCTATAGCATCTGTGGTATATCGAGTTCTTCTACTTCTACAGCATTCAAGGCTTCTTCTGGTATTTCAAAATCTTCCGCTTCATTTACATTCAATATTTCCATCTCCATTAGAACCTTCAAATCAGACAAAATTCCCATTTCTTCCTTAGGAATCAAATCACCCATATTGTCAAACATAGACTTCATAAGTGGTCCTAAATCCATTTCATATTTGACAATCTCTCCACTATCCTCATCTATATAGACGATAAAGATCATGTCGTCCATATTGGTCAGGATTTCTGCTGCCATTTGATCCTCTTCCTTGCCACTAGAGGTCAAAATATCTACATAGCCACCTAATAGGTCCTCATATGCCTCAAAGGAAGTCGTGTTTTCAACCCTTAATAGGCTCCTATCTTTTTCGTCAAGGTATTTCCCAAAGTATTTAACATCTACTATGGATTCACTATTTGCCTTCATACTAGCTTCCTTATCCTTGATTAGATTTTCAAATAGTTCACTTTCTTGGCTTTGCTTAACCCATTGCATCTGCCCATCTGCAATTGGCATCTCCATATAGGTGGTCATTTTACCGTCTTCAATATTGTAGTACATATTCATTATATTTTGAGGAAATTTAAGTCCTCCAAAGTCAATAATCATGTCCATGGAGGCCTTTGCCTTAAAGGGCTCTTGAAAAGCTGTCATTTCCATGAGCATTTCTATCTCTAGCCTTTGATCCTGTCCCTCTTCATCCTTAATAGGAATTTCCATAAACATGGTCATTAGGGAGTCAAAATTCTCCCACTGGTTTGATTTATCATAGGCAGTGAGCAAGAGCTCGCGGATGTCTAGGTCTTCTTCGGCGATAACGACAGTGTTGAAAGCCTCATCCCACTCTACCTTTGAGCCAAAAGCCTCAATCACATGCCTTATTGGCAGATAAATCCTTCCGTCCTTCATTAGGGCTGGGGAATCTATCTCGATTTTTTCATCGTTTTTGAGTATAAACTTCTCCCCCAAGGGAACCTTGACTACTATACCGTCCTTTACTGCTACAGCCGTGTTGTTTTCCCCGTCCCAATCTACCTCTGCCCCATACTTTTCCATGGTTGCTCTAAAGGGTACCTGGGTCCTGTAATTTTCATCTATGAATGGAAAACCCAAATCTTCATTGAACTCTACAGTTTCCGAGTCAATCCTAATAATAGTTTCTGGGCCTGCCATTACCATAGATGGTAGGACTAATACTAGTACTAGACTCAATACAAAAATTATCTTTTTCACGTTAGCTCCTCCTTTTCTATTTGACTACATTTTAACATATCTCTAATATAAATTAAAGCCCTTATATGCTAATCCAAACTAAATATTATTTCATCTTATTTTGTGTTATTTTCTGTTAATTTGTGTTAATTTGTTGTATAATGATTGTAATAATTACAAAAAATTGTAAATTAGGGTGTAGGTGAGAACTGTGAAGAGGATTTCCCTTAAGGCAAGAATTTTAATTTTTATTGCCCTTATAGTATATGCGGCCATTGTTGCCTCCTATTACAAGTACTATAGCAATACTGTAGATATTATAAAATCTGAATATAAGACTGGGATAAACCTAATTGAGCAAAGCATTATAAATGAGACAAAGTATACGGAAATACTCAGCCTAATAGCAGAAAAGGATTTAGAGGAAGATATGAAAAAGATTTCCTATGAGCTCCTTGAACTCTATCAGGAAGACCCCCATGTCCTCCAGTGGAATATGGATGAACTAAGGGACAAATATGGGCAGATGGATATCTATGTCATCAATGAAGACTTGGAAATCCTCACATCATCCCTTGAAGGTGAAATAGGGATGTCCTTTGCAAATCTTCCAAGCTTTGCCAGAACTCTTAGAAATAGAATGGCTGGACATGAGTTTAAATCAGACTCAATTAACTTTTCCATGCAAAAAAATGAATTGAAAAAGTACAGCTATATGCCCACACCAGACAAGAAATACCTCTTAGAACTCAGTGTAACCATAGGGGATAGGTACCCGGAGCTAGAAAACTTAAATATACTCTACCTGTCAAAAAACCTAATAGATAAGTACCCCTTTATAGAGGCCATACAGGTCCATAAGTACGATGCCGATAAGGGGAAATCGGACATCTTATTCTTTGACGAAGAAATGCTGGCTGAAAATAATATCCTCGAACAAGATGACAACCTGATTAGGACAGCAGTTGAAACCCTGGAGGTGCAAGAGCATATAATCCAGGCAGATGGCAATAATTACACCATAAAATACATACCCCATAATTACATGGCCTCGGAAATAAGGATGAACTGGTGGGGCAACTATGTCATTGAAATTGTATATAATGACCTGGATATAATGAGGTCTATTGACAAGCAAAGAGTTATCTTTTATCAAAATATTGCCCTCACCTCTGTAATCTATATAGCCCTTTCCTATATGATAATCTACACCATATTTAAAAATAGGGAGATATCCTATATAGATTATCTAACCCAAATACCCAATAGGAAGAGATTTGAGGAGCATATGGAAGTGTCCATATTGACGGCCAATAAAAGGGATACGAAAATCGCCGTCCTCTTTTTAGATTTAGATGGATTTAAAGAGATAAATGACGTCTACGGCCACAATGTAGGCGATAAAGTCCTTCAGGAAGTGGCCCGTAGATTAAAAATCAGCATGCCCCAAAATGGCATTATCTGCAGATTGGGCGGAGATGAATTCATAGGTGCCATATCTGACTTTACCAGCTTTCAGGATATTGAAGGCCACATAGACACCATATCAAGTATATTTGAGAAAACATTCAAGGTAGATGGCTACAATATTTCTATTAGTTCCAGTATTGGTATCAGCATGTATCCTGAATGCTCAAGCAGTATTGACCAGTTAATTCAAGGTGCAGATGATGCCATGTACCATGCCAAAAACAATCAATTAAAGTTTTCCTTATGCGACG
>JBBAEY010000014.1:0-31364 GCA_041655755.1 Tissierellaceae bacterium | reverse complement strand
CTTTTCTATTAAAAAATTCATTACTTCCATTGCAAATTCCTTGTCGGCATTGAAGGTCCTGTCTACAAATTTTACCTGCCTTACCTTGGCCTCAATTAACCTGCCCAGCTCTGCCTTTACCCTGTCTAACTGGAAAAATCTAAGGCCCTTGATGGTAGACGACAAACAGAACCTACAGTTGAACGGGCAACCCCTTGAGGATTCAAAGTAGACAATTTTATTTTCAAATTCCCTACCTATATTGTCATAGGGGGATGGAATGGCGTTTAAATCTTTGATAAGGGGCCTAGGAGGATTTTGAATTACCCTATCCCCTTCCCTATAGACTAGGCCCTTGACCTGACTCAGGTCCTCACTAGTCCTCCCCAGGTTTTGGACTAGGTCCTTAAATGTCTCTTCGCCCTCTCCGTATACGATATAATCGAGGAAATGGTTTTTTTCTAGGACTTCCCTTCCATCATAGGACACTTCTGGACCGCCTAATAGGATTTTTAGGTCTGGATTTACTATTTTTAAGCTTTCTGCAATTCTTAGGATTTCTGTTACATTCCATATATAGGTTGAAAAACCTATGATATCTGCATGGGTCTTGTAGAGATCAGATACAATGAAATCCCTGTTCTGATTTATTGTATATTCCTTGAGATGGATATCTGCTATTTCTTTCGCAAAACTCTGCAAGTATCTGATGGCCAAAGATGAATGGATAAACTTGGAATTTAACGTTGTCAGTACTATCTTCATTTTTTCACTACCTCTGCTAAAATTAACTATATTATATCATTAAATTTCTCTCTTATGTAGGGTTTAAATTAAAAGAATAGAATAGTCGTTGATATTTTGCTAATCTTCCTATAAAATATATAATATATGTCAAAAAGAAAGGGGATTTTCATGAGAGAATTCGACAAAATTTCAATACAAGAAATGTCTAAGTCTGACATGCTATTAATTATAAAGGCTTTAGAATATACGGGCAGCAGTACCAATATTAAGGATTTTATATTTTTAAAGGACAGTATAGTAAGGGAGCTTAGTTCCCTCGCTGAAATTAACGAGGATGACTTTTTAAGCTACCTAAGTGAATAAAGATTTAGGACATATAAACTTTGGCGCTTTGCAAGCTTGACGATTACTAGTGATAAAATTAAGTAGGGATGCTTAAGAATAGGGGGAAAACCATGTTATCGAAAGCGATTAATGAAAAGGCAACTTCCATAGAAACAGGTATAAATCTAGTGCAAAGTTTTTTCACCAATATACCCATTGCAATTATAATCTACGAGGTAATGGGCGATGGCGCCAGTGGCTTTGACTATATCATACGCGGCGCTAACCCTAAGGCCATCGAGACAGAGAATTGGCATGATATTGATGTCCTAGGGGAGTCACTTGGCAAACTCCGGCCTGGGGTCGACGACTTTGGGATTGTGGATATATTCAGAGCCGTTTGGGAAACTGGAGAAACTGTCTATTATCCTGCCAAGGTTTATCAAGATGATGAAGAATACCGATGGTTTGAAAATACGGTGTTTAAGCTTCCAACTGGAGAGATTGTTGCTGTCTATGACGATGTGACTAATAAGAAGCTGGCTGAAGAAGAATTGTATGCAGAAAAGGAAAAGCTCAAAGTAACCTTGTTTTCCATTGGCGATGGGGTCATAACCACTGACAAAAATGGTAAGATTGAAATGATTAACAAGGTAACAGAGGAACTTACAGGCTGGAGCCTCCAAGAGGCTAAGGGAAAACCCCTGAGCACTGTCTTCGATATATTTAATGAGGAAACTGGCCAGGTCTGTTCTAATCCGGCTGAATTGGTGCTGAAATATGGAAAGACCATAGGCCTAGCCAACCACACTGTCCTTCGATCTAGGGACGGTATCTATAAGGTTATAGCCGATAGTGCAGCTCCTATAATAGGTCAAAAAGGCGATATCCAAGGGGTTGTTCTGGTATTTAGGGACGTGACTGAGGCCAAGCAAAAAGAGGATAAAATCAAATACTTGAGTTTTAGGGACTCCCTGACAGGTCTCTACAACAGGACCTTTTTTGAGGAGGAATTGAGGAGGCTAGATGTTGAAGACCAGTTGCCCCTAACTTTTATAATGGGAGATTTGGATGGTCTAAAATTAATCAACGATATATTTGGTCACCAAGTTGGAGATGAGGCCCTAGTTGAAACTGCCAAGGTTTTCAGGAAGTATTGCAGGGATACGGACATTATATCCCGCTGGGGTGGAGATGAATTTGTAATTCTACTGCCCAGGACTTCAGAAGATGTAGGACAAAAGATTAGCGACAGGGTCAAAAAGGCCTGCTCAGAAACTATGGTGGCTGATACTAAATTGAGTATATCCATCGGCTATGCCAGCAAGACCCACAGGAGCCAAAAATGGCAGGACGTCTTGAAGGAAGCCGAAGACAATATGTACAAAACCAAATTGCTAGGTGCACACAGCTATCGGAACAAGGTTTTAACTTCTATGAAAAATGCCCTGTTCGAAAAAAGTAATGAAACAGAGGAACACGGGGAAAGGCTGGGATATTTTTGCAGTGTAATTGGGAATGTCCTAAACCTAAGTTCCATTGAACTGGACGAACTGGAGCTCTTCTCCATGCTCCACGACATAGGTAAGATAGGTATAGAGGATGGTATATTGGAAAAGCCTGGCCCCCTGACAGATGAAGAATGGAAGATAATGAAAACCCATCCTGAAATAGGCTACCGTATGGCTCAAGGGGTTCCCGAGCTGATCAATATAGCAGAATATATCCTATCCCACCACGAACGATGGGACGGCAGCGGCTATCCTCGGAATTTAAAGGGCAGGGAAATCCCCCTAGCTGCTAGGATACTAGCTGTTGCTGATGCCTATGATGCCATGACTAATGATAGGCCCTACAGGGCTGCCCTCTCCCCTGAGGAGGCAAGAAAAGAACTCAGGAGAAATTCTGGTTCTCAATTTGACCCGGATATAGTAGATATCTTCCTTACCCACCTTGCTGATGTTTGATAAAAATTAATAGGCCCTAGGGTCCTATTTTGTTTTTTACTCATGGATACCTTTTTTAAATACATAGATACCAGACCTAGTCTGGACCACTGCTGTTTCCATAGGCCCATCCCTTAACCTTCTTATTAGCTTTGCCTGATTTAAGAGGGAGTGATAAAATACCTCCCCTTCCTTAAAGCTAAATATATCTGGCAGTATATATTTATCCATCTTTAGTTTTTCAGGTTCAATCCTTGACTTCCTAAGCTTGAAAACATATTCTTCAAGGCTTAAATAAAACTTTGGCAGCCTGCAGTACACTTCACCCTTGTAAAGGTGACTGTATAGGACCCTCCCCATTAATGTATTTGGATGCTTTTGCTCCAATACTCCCAGGCAGTCCTGGAGGTCAGCATACTTATCTGACTCTTTCCCATTTAATATGTTCAATACATTTATCTTCTCCCTTTCAAATTCTATTTGAAAGTTTTGAGGGAAGTCCCCAGTCCTGTACTCGTCTAGGTACTTCTCCAGATAAGATGTTTGTGATAATCTAATAACCCTATCCTTGAGTATGGCTATCAAGTCCTCAATCCCGTAATTAAAATTCAGAGAATGAATTAAATTCAAGATAAGTATGGACCCAAGGAGGTCCTCCACCTTCCCGCTTGTAAAGAGGATGCTCTTGATTAGCTCCTCTTCTGCAATTTCCTTCCTTGTATTTGCAGCCAGAAGGGGGACTATCCTGCTTACGATGGAGTCGTCACCTGTGGTCCAGTAATCTCCATCGCCTAGCCCATCAATTGCATTCATTAGTGCCTTATTGGAGCCAATCTTATAGTATTTCCACAGCTTGAGCTCCTCTGTAAATCTTTCTTGGTCAATCCTTACTCCCTCTTCATTTTCCATTGGCATCAGGGATTTTATTGTGATTATGGCCAGTTGGGATATATAGCTATAGTCCCCGCTAGTCTCGTAGTCTTCCTCAAATAGTCTCAGCAGCAAGTTTCTTATGCCCATATGGCCTATTACATTCTTTCCGGTGCTTCCATTCCCAGCAAATCTAGACCTGTTTTCAGTACTGTCTTGGTTGCAAATGACAGCATCAGCCTTGCCTTTTTCAGCTCCTGATCCTCTACTATTACTGGGGATGAATTGTAAAACTTATTGTAGGCCTTTGCTATCTCAACTATTTGTCTGGTTACGAAATATGGTTCATTTTTCTCCATTGCATCTACAATTACCTGTGGGAAATTATAAAGTAGTCTGGCTATATTGATTTCCCCTTCAGACTTAAGTAAATTGTAGTCTACGTCTTCGTCTATCTTGAAGTCCCCTCTCTCTAGGAGGGAATTAATCCTCGCATGGGTATACTGGACATAGGGTCCGGTTTCTCCCTCAAAACTCAGGGTCCTATCCCATGAAAATACATAGTCCTTAATCCTTTGGTTAAATAATTCTTGGAATATTACGGCCCCAATACCAACTTGCTTTGCCACTTCTTCCTTGTCTTCCAAGTTAGGATTTCTGTCGTTTATTATGTCCAAGGTATTGCTGATAGCCTTGTTCAACACGTCCTCTAGGAATACTACCCTACCCTTTCTCGTGGACAGGGTGCCGTCCTCTAGGCTCACCATGCCAAAGGGTATATGAATACAGTCATTTGCCCATTCATATCCCATTAGCTCTATTATCTTTATCCATTGCTTGAAGTGCAGATTTTGCTGTGAAGCTACCACATAGATATTTTTGTAAAAATCATAGGTTTTCTTCCTATATACTGCTGCCGCTATATCCCTTGTGGTGTATAGGGTTGAACCGTCTGATTTCATAATAAGTGCCGGCGGCATGTCATGGTCCTCAAGTTCAACTAAATAGGCCCCTTCCGATTCCTTCATCAGACCCTTTGCATTTAGCTCCTCAATTATTTGAGGCATTTTATCTGAATAGAAGGACTCCCCTGCATAGGAATCGAATTTGATATTTAACATTTGGTAAACCCTATTAAATTCCTTCAAAGAAATCTCTCTTATCCATTCCCATAGACCTTGGGCTTCCTCATTGCCATTTTCCAATTCCTTGAACCAATATCTTGCTTCATTTCGCAATTCTTCATTTTTATCTGCTTCGTCGTTGAATCTTACATAGAGCTTTAGCAGTTCATTTATGGGGTCCTCTTCGATTACAGACTTATCTCCCCACCTCTTGTAGGCTGAAATAAGCATGCCGAATTGGGTTCCATAGTCTCCCAAATGATTGATAGCTACAGTGTCGAAACCCAAGAAGCTATATATCTTGTATAGGGCATTTCCTATTACTGTAGTCCTTATATGGCCAATATGAAAGGGCTTAGCTATATTTGGAGAAGAATATTCTACTATTACAGTCTTGCCTTCACCTAAGTCTGATGAACCAAAACTAGTGGTTTTTTCCCTCACTTCTTTTAGTGTTGTCTCTACAAGCCTTGCCTTGTTGACAAAAAAGTTTAGATAGGCTCCCTTGTTTTCAACCTTTGAAAAGTAAGGGTTATCCCCTATTTTACCTGCCAATTCCTCCGCTATTGAAGGGGGTGATTTTCTAAATATCTTTGCTAGCCTGAAAACAGGGAAGGCGTAGTCCCCCATTTCGTAAGATGGAGGTACCTCTATCTGCATGAATATTTCTTCCTCTTCCAGCTCCTCCACCTGATTTTTTATAGCCTTAACGACTTCTTCTTTAAAGTTTAGCATTTTTCTCCTCCTCTTTATTTGATTTCAACTATGGTAACCCCATCTCCGCCTTCTCCATATTTTCCTAGCCTATGGCCTTTAACATGTCGATGGCCTTTTAAATATCCCTTAATACCCTCTCTTAATACCCCTGTACCCTTGCCATGAATTATATTTATTTCCTTTAAACCAGCCATATAGACATCATCTAAATATTTGTCCAATTCAAGAAAGGCTTCATCTAAGTTTTTTCCCCTTAGATCGATCTCAGTCCTTATATCCCTGGATTTGGAACTAATAATCTTTTTTGTGCTCCCCTGAATTCTTTGAACCTCCTCTGATTCTGCCCTCCTCAGAGTTGAAATATGTGCATTGATTTTCATTATGCCCACCTGCACCTTTACATTCTGATTTTCGTCTGCTTCTTCTACAACGGTTCCCCTTTGGTTGAAGGTAATGACTTCTACAGTTTCCCCAAGCTTCAAGTTTTTAGGTGGTTTGCTGGATTTCTTGTTCAATATATTGGGTGCTGCCTCCCCTTCTGCCTTGCTTAGCTTTGACCTTAGGCTCTCCTGTGCCTCCTGTATCTTTTTGTTTCTTTCCTTTTCTATTTCAATGGATAAACCCCTTAGCTCCTCGACTATACCATCTGCATCTTCCTTGGCTGTCCTGAGAATATTCCTAGCCTCTTCCTTCGCCTTTTGGAGGGTTTTTTCCCTCATTTCCCTGGTTTTTTCCTTTTCCTTGGCCAGGTCCTCCCTTAGCTTTTCTACTTCTATTCTATATCTTTCTGCCTCTTCCCTATTGGCCTCAGTTGCCAGCCGGTCTTTTTCCATAGCCTGCAAGAGGTCTTCAAATTCCACATTTTCCTTGTTTATAAGTTCCCTTGCATAGTCTATGATATACTCCTTCAGTCCCAGCCTCTTTGATATTTCAAAGGCATTGGATTTGCCAGGTACCCCTATTAGGAGCCTGTAGGTAGGACTTAGGCTTTCAAGGTCAAACTCCACAGAGGCATTTTTTACCCCCTGGGTGGTCAGGGCATATAGTTTTAATTGGCTATAGTGTGTAGTCGCTATGGTACGCACATTTAGTTTTAAAAGGTGGTCCAATATTGACATAGCTAGGGCTGCCCCTTCTGTTGGGTCTGTGCCTGCTCCTAGTTCATCAAAGAGTATCAGGCTATTGTATTCCAGATTGCCCAGGATATCTACTATATTTACCATATGCGATGAAAATGTGGACAGGGACTGTTCTATGCTTTGTTCGTCTCCTATATCAGCAAAAATTTGATTAAATACTGCTATTTCTGAATTAAAATCCGCTGGTATATGGAGGCCCGATTGGGCCATGAGGGTCAGGAGGCCCACTGTCTTAAGTGTTACGGTTTTCCCGCCTGTATTGGGCCCTGTAATTATCAGGGAACTAAAGTCCCTTCCAATATATACGTCAATCGGAACTATTTTTTCTACCCTCAAGAGGGGGTGCCTGCCTTTTTTAATATTTATGTATCCATCTTGATTCAACTTTGGCCTGGTTGCCTTCATCTCCAAGGCAAGCTTTCCCTTGGCAAATATAAAGTCCAGCTCCTGCAAGATTTTTTGATTATTGCCTATGGCCTCTGCTTCTTCAGCCACTAGGTTTGAAAGTGCCCTTAAAATCTTTTCTATCTCTTCTCTTTCCCTTAGCTCTAACTCCCTTAGTTCATTGTTCAACTGGACCACTGCCATAGGTTCTATAAATAGGGTTGCACCGCTGCCGCTCATGTCGTGAACTAGGCCCGGTACATTGCCCTTGTTCTCCGATTTCACTGGAATTACAAACCTGCCCTCTCTCATGGTTACGATGCTGTCTTGCAGGTATTTCTTATTTGCCTGGGAGCTAATGATTGAGTTTAGTTTCTCCCTTACTGCTTCATTCTTGCTGACGATTTGTCTTCTTATGCTCCTCAGGCTAGAGCTGGCATTGTCGGATATTTCATTTTCCGATATTATGGCATTGTTTATTTCGTCCTCTATGGCCTTAAAGGAGGCAAGGTCCCCTATGAGGCCTTCAATTATTGGATAATCAAAGTTTTTATCTTCTCTTGTCTCCCTTATATAATTCTTTAGACCCCTGGATACCCTCAAGGAATCTGCAATCTTCAAGAGGCCTGCCGGTGTCAATGAACCTCCTATCTCTGCCCGTTTTACCTCTGGGCCAATGCTATGAATTCCATATAAGGGAGGTGCCCCCCTCTTTATTAAAAGTGAATAGGATTCCTCGGTCTGCTTTTGTAAATGCTCTATTTCCCCCATATCTACAAGGGGCCTTATTTCCTTAATCCTGTCCTTACCTAAGCTAGACTCGGCCTTTTCTAACAAGATATCAATGAGCTTGTAGAATTCCAAGGTCCTTAGTGTCTTTTCCATTCGCCATCATCTCCATTAAATTACACCTCTAAAAAAGTGTCCATTGGTTATATTATTTATTTCCTTATAAGTGCCTAAAAATTCCCCCACTTCATCACTGCCTATTATTCCCTTGGCATGGTCATAGTATATGGATTGTATTTCCCTGACCTTGTCTCTTTCAATGGTAAAATCAAGCCTGCCCATTGACAAACCGCTTTTAAATATCTTGTCCAGACTGTCCACTACCATAAGGGGGACTGAATTATAAATGGAGCTAAATCCTTCCCTCCTGTCCATATAGAAGCTGGCCCCCATTCTATCCTTGAGTCCATAGCCCCTTGCGAATTTACATGTATTACAGTTGCTGTCGTCCTTACAGCCCTTGACAAGTGCCATTGGACAATGTTTTGTAATCATAAGGGGTAGGTAGCCATATACTATTGCCTCTGTAGTGACATCGGTCATGTCCTCTATTGAATTTATCTGCCTTAGGTTCAATTCTGGTGACAGGGTAATACTGGACAAACCAATGGATCTAAAATAATTCAGTGTATGCCCATTGAAGACATTGAGTCCTATATCCCCGTGAAGTTTTGTCTTAAAGCTCTTCCTAAAGTACTCCAGACTCCCTAGATTGGAAACTGAAATCCCGTCAATGTCCTTTTCCCAGGGGCTAATGATTTCAGAGAGTCTTTCCAGATCCTCTTTATATAAAATTTTATCAGTCCAAATAAATACTTCCTTATTGTGGTTTTTTATCTCATGAATGGCCTTGTCAATAGATTCATAAAAGCCCAGGTAGAGCCTATCTAGTTTTTCCAAATCCAGTTGTTCAAATTGCTCTAGACTGCTGACTCTTATGCTTATTTTTCTCTGGCTGGTCTTTCCCTTCCCCCCATAGGTGAAAAAGCCTTTTTTGCCTTCTTGGTAGTTGGACTCATCTATAGCTTCTCTATGGTTGAAATTCTTGTTTTCCCTGTCCAAGGCCTCTACTAGGGATCTCCTTAGCTGGTTAATTGCAGATATTGGCAGATAGGCTGCTTCATCTAGGCTTATGGATATGTCCCCTAATTTATAGACTGTATTACCTAGTTTGGTCAACTGTTCTTCTATTTTCTCCCTGCTCAAGGCAGTATTTTTACCTTTTTCTACTACTTGTTCCCCTTCCAGCTCTATGATTTTACCATTCGTCCAGGCCCTTAGCTTGGGTTTTTCTCCAATTTTTATTCTTGTTTCCATGTGAACTATCTTTTTTATGTCCGATTTCCTATAGCTTTCCTTGGCCCTATTCAGCAGTTCCAGACTAGAGCTTTTATATACAATTGAATCCTTCTCTACATATCCTGGTTTTTCCAAGGAAATCGTACTGCCCTTCAAGGCTGAAAATGGCGATATTATACCCTTGTATTCGCCGCCCCTAAGTTCTAGTTCCAGTCCATCTCCCTTGTCCAGCTTATCTTCTAATCTAATATAAACCTTGTACTTATCGGCCCTTTCAACTTTTCCAACTACTCTTCCCCGATTGTCTGGCCTATCTAGGCTGATAAAATTCCTTCCAAAGTCCCCAAACATAAGTCCCTTGGTAAATCCCCTATTAAATATCTGCTCCATGTCCTGCCTGTCTCCACGGTCTATGCTGTGTCCTCCCCTATCCAGGGCCTTCCTGTAATTGCTGAGTACTGTTGCCACGTATTCTGGCCTTTTCATCCTGCCTTCAATTTTCAATGATACTATCCCGCTATTGACAATTTCCTCGATTTCATCTAGGGTATTTAAATCCCTCGTGCTAAGGACATATTTCCTATCCCAGTCCTTCAGGAGCTGGCCCCTACTATCGACTATGGAGTAGGGCATTCTACAGGGCTGGGCACACCTCCCCCTATTGCCGCTTCTTCCCCCTATGAGGCTACTCATAAGGCACTGTCCAGAATAGGAAACACAAAGAGCCCCATGGATAAAGGCTTCTAACTCTATGGGGGTATTTTCATAAATATATCTAATTTCCTCGATAGGTGTCTCCCTAGCTAAAACTACCCTAGTGAATCCCATCTTATATAAAAAGTCTGCACCTTCTAGGTTGTTTACAGTCATTTGTGTACTGCCATGTAGGTCAAAATCAGGAAATGATTTCCTTACTAGGCTAGCAAGTCCAATATCCTGGATTATGAGGCCATCTATATCTATTTCATATAGGTATCTTATATAGTCTAATGCCTCCTCCATTTCGCTGTTGTCAATTAAGATATTGACCGTTACATATACCTTGACATCTCTCAAGTGGGCATATGTGACTGCCTCCTTCAACTCCTGGAGGTCAAAGTTTGACGCATATTGCCTTGCATTAAATAATTTACCGCCTAAATATACTGCATTTGCCCCATTTTCTATGGCAGCGTAGAGAGCTTCCATGCTGCCCACAGGGGCTAATAACTCTAGCTTATCTTTCACTTTTCTTAAGCTTCCTCCTTGGAAAACAGATTCCTTTTATCATCTAATCGCCTTATTATCTCGCCCAGTTCCTTTTTTGTTTCAATCAGTTCGATTTGATTGTCAAATATCTTGTCCTGTAAGGACTTGATCATCTTCTGGTTGTCTACCAATTCCTTTTCTTTCAACTCCAAGGCCCTCTTGTTTTTTTCTATTTCCTTGACGGCATTTTCCCTGCCTAGCTGTTCATTTAACAATTGCTCCTTGTAAATCCTGTTGCTGTCCTGCAGATCCCTTATGGTGGCCTTGGCATCTTCCAATTCGGATGTTAAATCGTCATACCTCTCCAATGGTCCCTTGGCCTGGCTCTCAAGTTCCTCAAGCTTCCCTTTGGTTCTTTGAAGTTCATCGGCAATGTTTAGGGCCGCCAGAGTTGCTGACATTGTCTGACAAAGCTTATCGTTTTTTCCACTTACTTCTTTTATTTTTTTGTCTACATAGTAGGCTAGGTTGATTACATATTCTTCGCTCTCTGACCCTACAACAGTAAAGTTACGACCATCTATAATAATATTAATTTTCTTTTTCACCGTCATAACTTATTCATCTCCCTTTAATTTGTTACTTACTATATTCGACACAATTTCCTATTTCCCTTCTTTTTTTTGAAAAAAGAGTAGATAAATCTACCCTTTTTATGATCTCAGCCTTGCACCGAAGTTTTCTTCCAGGTCTCTGATGATTGCCTCCTGTATTTCATTTACTTCTGCATCTCTTAGTGTCCTATCCTGAGTCCTATAGGCTATTGAAAAGGCCACGCTTTTCATACCCTCTGGTATTTGGCTTCCAGTATATATATCAAACAATTCTACCTTTTCAATTAGGCCCGGGCCATGACTGAAGATTAGCTTTTCTATATCCCCTACCAAGACATCTTCCCTGACTACCAAAGCCAAGTCCCTCAATAGGGCTGGATACTTGGGCAGGGCCCTATACTTAATCTCTGTATTTGCTAATTCAACAATTTTATCAAAATCTATTTGGGCTAGATAAATCCTGCTCTTCAAGTCGTAGTTCTCGGCTACATCTAAATGTACCTCGCCTACTATCCCCAGTTTAAGACCCTGGTGTACTAGTTTTGCAGTTCTTCCCGGGTGGAAACTTGGGTCATTTTCTTCTTTTTGGTATTCCACACCTTCTATTCCCAACCTTTTAAAGACGGTATTGATGGCCTCCTTTAAAAAATAGAAGTCCTTTTCGCCGTATATACCTATTGACAAGACCTTGTTCTCCCTTGGCAAATCCTTGAGGGGTAGCTCCTCTGCTATGAAGGTGTTGCCTATCTCATAGGCATAGCAATTCTCTACTCCCCTATTGTAATTTCTGCTTAGGAGTTCCAGCATATTGGGCATCAAGCTGGTCCTCATTACGCTATAGTCTTCCCCTAGGGGGTTGAGCAGTTTTATATATTTTCTTAAATCGCTGTCCTCTGCCGTATTTATCTTGTCATAGGCCTTGGGACTTATAAAAGAGTATGTCATGACCTCGTTTAGACCTAGACCTTGCAAGATGTTTTTGGCCCTATCCTCTATTCTTCTTCCATAGGGTTTCTCTCCCCTGGTCAAAATACCTATTAGGGGTTTGCTTTCAATCTTGTGAAAACCGTAAATCCTACCGACTTCCTCAATTAAGTCAATCTCTCTCTCTATGTCTAATCTATAGGTAGGTATGCTGGACTCAATTAATTCTCCCTTGATTTGCGATTTTATTCCCAGCCCATTTAAGTATTTTACCATATTATCAGTAGCAATATCTACTCCCAGAACTTTTCTGGCCCTTTCCGGTCTTAAGGTGAGGACCTCTTCTTTTTTTGGATTTTTATATACATCTGTACTTCCCTTGACAACTAGACCTGCCCCAATCTGCTCAACTAATTGACATACCCTATCGGCAGATATTTGACACAGATTAGGGTCCAGACCCTTTTCAAATCTTGTAGACGCCTCTGTCCTAAGCCCCAATTTTTTGGAGGTTAGCCTTACACTTTTGTCCTTGAAATTGGCACCCTCTATTAGGACATATCTTGTTGAATCTGTGATTTCCGTATTGAAACCACCCATTACCCCTGCTATGGCTACGGGCTTTTTGCTATCAGCTATTACAAGATTTGAAGGGTCCAGTTCTCTTTCTTCTCCGTCTAATGTTACAATCTTTTCTCCCTCTGCCGCCTGCCTGACAATAATCTTTTTCCCCTCTAGGGTTTCTAAGTCAAAGGCATGCAGGGGGGCACCATATTCCAGCATTACAAAATTGGTTATATCTACAATATTGTTAATAGGCCTCACGCCTGCTTCCATGAGCCTTGTCTGCATCCATAAGGGTGATGGTTCTATTTTAACGTCCTTTATGACCCTGGCATAATACCTGATGCAATTGTCTGATGGGGCCTCTATGCCATCTAAATAATCCTCAATCTGATCCACTTCAGATTTTATTTCAATCTCTGCTTCCTTGAGCTGGGTATCAAATGTTGCTGCTGTTTCCCTAGCCATGCCTATGATACTCAGGCAATCTGGCCTATTGGGTGTTATTTCAAATTCTATTACCTCATTGTCCAGACCCAAGATGTCCACAATGGGACTGCCTAGGCTGTATTCCTTGTCTAATACAAATATCCCATCTCTCATATCCCTGCTTATTACGCTGTCATCATATCCCAGTTCCTTTAAGGAACACAACATTCCATAGGAATCAATGCCCCTAAAGTTGCTTAGGTCTATGCTTACGCCTCCAGGCAGCTTGGAGCCCACTTTGGCCACTGGAATATAGTCCCCAGCCTTTAAGTTCCTAGCACCTGTTACAATTTGCAGTTCTTCTGACCCTATATCTACCTTGCAGACAAAGAGTTTGTCGGCCTGGGGGTGTTCCTCAATGCTTAGAATTATCCCTACAACCACATCCTCTATGCCCTTATTTAATCCTATGATGGACTCCACATGTGAACCTGACAAGGTAAGTCCATCTGCTAGTTGCCTCGTATCCTTGTCTATCTCCACATAATCTTTTAACCACTTTACCGGTAACAGCATATTCCCACTCCTATCTATCTAAAATTGCTCTAAAAACCTACTGTCATTTTCAAATAGCAACCTAATATCATTGATGCCATATTTGACCATGGTAATCCTATCTATTCCCATACCAAAGGCAAAGCCCGTATATTTCTCGGAATCTATTCCACAATACTCCAAAACCTTTGGATGTACCATTCCACAACCCAATAGCTCCATGCTCCAGCCTGTATAATTACAGGCGTCACAGCCCTTGCCCCTACACTTTAGGCAGGTCACATCTACTTCTGCCGAAGGCTCTGTAAAGGGGAAGTGATGGGGCCTATATCTGGTTTTCATGTCTGGTCCAAACAGCTCCCTGATAAATATGTCCAAGGTATGGATCAGGTTTGCCATGCTAATATTTTCATCGACTACTAGTCCCTCCAACTGGTGAAACATGGGTGAGTGGGTGTCGTCAACGTCGTCAAATCTAAATGTTCGTCCTGCTGATACTATCCTAAGAGGTGCCCCCATCTCCTTCATAGCCCTAATCTGCATGGGAGATGTATGGGTCCTGAGTAGAATGTCATCAGTTATGTAAAATGTATCCGACATATCCCTGGAAGGATGATTTTCGGGTGAATTTAATGCATCGAAGTTATTCTCTACAGTCTCTATCTCAGGTCCAGTAACCACTGAAAAGCCCATGCTAATAAACAAATCTTCCAGCTCTTCTACAGTAGCCAACAATGGGTGCCTGTGACCGTAAATCTCCTTGTGGGTATTTATAGTTATGTCCAGCTTTTCCTTATTCATCTTTGACCTTTTTAACTCTTCGTTTAACTTGTCTCCTACTTCTGCTATGGCTTTTTCCAATTCGTCCCTTATCTCATTGGCTATTTGGCCTACTATGGGCCTTTCCTCTGCTATTAGCTTGCCCATGTCCCTCAATACCTTTGTCAATTCACCCTTTTTACCTAGAAACTTGACCCTCAATTGCTCAAATTCTTCTAAGGATTTCACTTCTTCAATGTTCTCTAATGCGATTTTTTTGATTTCCAGCAACTTTTCTTTCATTATATCTTTCATCTTTTCCATTGTCTTCCTACTCCTTTGCCATGGTATAAAAAACAGACCTTTTCGCTAAAGGCCAAAAAATCAAACTATTTACTCAATTATAGCACCTAGAATTTCAAAACTCAAGGATTATTAGCCCTCTGTTTCATAGCCTCATACATAATAATCGATGCAGCAATTCCTGCATTTAAGGATTCTGCTCCGCCAGGCATGGGCACCTTTATCAGGCTATGAGACATTGCAGCTATCTTTTCATCTATTCCATTGGATTCATTGCCTATGACCAAGACAAAGCCCCTCTGAAAATCTATATGGTATATGGGCCTGCTTCCCTCTAGGGAAGATGAATAAATGTGCAATCCCCTTGCCTTCAGGTGCTCTAAATCCTCATAGTCCTGTGGCTCGTATATGATTGGAAGTCTAAATATAGACCCCATGGTTGCCCTGACCACCTTGGGATTATAGGGATCTACTGACCCCTGCCCAATTATTATTCCATCTGCCTTGAAGGCATCTGCAGTCCTTATTATGGTTCCCATATTCCCAGGGTCCTGTAGGCGGTTAAGGTATATCAAGAAAGGTAATCCCCCCATCTTAATTTCTTCTATTTTCAAATTTTTCATTTCTGCTATGGCCAATAGGCCCTGGGGATTTTCCGTATCTGAAATCTCCTTGAATACCTTGTCTGCTACATAAATTGTATTGGGCAAGTCCTGGATTTTTTTGAACAGTTCTTCACCGTCCTTGACTGCCAGGAGCTGGTCCGTATATATTATATTTCTAATGGGGTAGCCTTGTTCAAGTGCCTCAGCTACTACCTTTATCCCTTCAATTATAAAGGCCTTGTTTTTAAATCTTTCCCTTCTTCTATGCAGGGACCTTATATTTTTAATCAGGGGGTTTTTTATGCTGCTTATTACCTGCATCTTTTCACCAGCCCTCCACTATATAAAAATAAAAGTTCCTTGATGGAACTTTCATCTTTAGTTGCTTTTTGCGATTTCGACTAGTTTTGCAAATCCTTCTGAATCATGGATTGCCATTTCAGACAGCATCTTTCTGTTTATATCTATATTTGCCTTTTTCAATCCACTGATAAATTTGCTATAGCTCATGCCATTTAATCTAGCTGCTGCATTAATTCTTGTAATCCAAAGTTTTCTAAAATCCCTCTTTCTTTGTTTACGTCCTATATATGCATAGTTTAATGATTTCATTACAGCCTCATTGGCAGTCCTAAATAATTTCGACTTGGCTCCGTAATAGCCCTTGGCTTGTTTTAATATCTTCTTATGTCTTTTCTTGGCATTAATCGCCCTTTTTACCCTTGCCATCTATAGTACCTCCTATTTCAAATAAATTTTATTATGGTATCATGGAATCTATTCTTCTTTGGTCGCCCTTGCTTACTAGGGTGCCTTTTCTCAGGTTTCTAATTCTCTTTGGAGATTTCTTGCCAGTTAAGTGACTCTTAAAAGCCTTAAATCTCTTTATCTTGCCTGAGCCTGTTCTTTTAAACCTTTTCGCTGACCCCCTATGGGTTTTCATCTTTGCCATATTATAAACCTCCTTATTATTCCGTTTTTGGTGTTACGTGCATTGTCATGTTTCGGCCTTCGAGCTTTGCGGCCTTCTCTACGGTTCCAGCTTCTTCAATTAGTTTTGAAAAATTAGCTAGTACTTCCTTGCCAATTTCAGTATGCCCCATTTCTCGGCCCCTAAATCTGACTGAAACCTTTACCTTATCCCCAGATTTTAGGAATTCAACAGCTCTTCTAGCCTTTACATTTAAGTCGTGATCTTCAATATTTGGAGTGAGACGAATTTCTTTAACATTAATTATCTTCTGATTTTTTCTAGCCTCTTTTTCCCTTTTTGCCAACTCGTACTTGTATTTTCCATAGTCCATCACCTTACAAACAGGTGGGTTGGCCGTTGGAGCTATCTTGACTAAATCCAATCTCTTTTCAATGGATATTTCCAAGGCTTTTTTGATGGGCACTATTCCTAGCTGGCCACCATCTACATCTATCAGTCTAACTTCCCTGTCTCTGATCTCTTCATTTATCTGAAGTTCTTTAATTGTACAGCACCTCCTATTATAATAAAAATTAAAAGCGGGTATAGAATACCCGCTTAAATACATAGTCAAAAAATCTTATCACTATAAGATTGATCTTATTTACCTTATGAGCCAAGCTATAAGGTGAGAAGCGGACCTTCTACTTTATCCCACACTATTTACTTACCTCATTTAGTATACATTAGCTATTTGCCTTTGTCAAATACTTTTTTATTTACCTTTTTGTAAATTTACCTAACTATCAGTACTGAAATTTCTGCGTGGTTTAAGACCTTGTTGGATACACTTCCCAGCATTGCCCTTGAGAATGTATTTAGTCCCCTGCTACCCATGACTATTAGGTCACACTGGGCCTTATCAGCATAATCTATGATTTCCTTGGCTACATCGCCGCTCAAAACCGATGTATTTACCTTACCAGGATATCCGTCGAATACCTTCGATGATTCCTCTAATATTATCTTACCCTGCTCTAAGAGTACCCTATTTATCTCTGCTTCATAGGCGTGATCTACTACATAGGGGTGACAATTCCTAAAACAGCTAACAATATAGAGAAGGTGAATCTCGCTATTGGCCAATTCTCCTATTTCCCTTGCCTTGCCTAGGGCCTTTTTGGCATTATCTGAACCGTCCACTGCTACTAGAATCTTTTTCATATTATTACCTCCCATATGGTTAATTTAATATGTAGCTAATACCTCTAATCCTTCTTATTTAATTGATACCCCCTTCTGGTATGACAAAACAATTAATATAAGAGTCCTATGGCTTTAGCATCTTCACTAATTCCTTGGGGATTACCGGCCTGCTAAAGAGGTAGCCTTGGATTTTATCGCAACCCATTTCGTTTAAGAGTTCTAGCTGTTCCTGGGTTTCAACTCCTTCTGCTGTCAATTCTACCTTCAGGGACTTTGCCATATTGATTATGGTGGTAACTAAGTTCCTTGCATTTTCGTCCCTGCTCATATCTTTAACAAAAGACTTATCTATTTTTAAGGTATCTATGGGGAATCTGGTAAAATAGGCTAGGGATGAATAGCCTGTCCCAAAATCGTCAATGGATATTCGGACTCCCATGTCTTTAAGCTTTTCCATTTTCGCCAGTTTGTCTTCCACCCTATCCATGGCTATTGTTTCAGTAACTTCAAGTTCCAGATACTGGGGATCTAGGCCAGTATCATTCAAGACTTTCTCTACTAGGCTAACAAAGTTCCACTGGTCAAATTGCAGGGCTGAAACATTAACCGATACTATGATATGCTGATAGCCACTGTCATGCCAAATCTTATTTTGCCTGCAAGCCTCCCTCAAAACCCATTCCCCGATTTCACCTATGATCCCGCTTTGTTCTGCAATCTTAATCATTAGCAGGGGAGAGACTTCATGATACTGGGGATGATTCCACCTTAATAGGGCCTCTGTCCCCACTATTTCGTCTGTTAACAGGTCGACAATAGGCTGATATAGGAGCATCAGTTCATTGTTTTCAACTGCATGGTAGAGGGCATTCTCCATTTTTTGTTCTTCCCTAACCAATTCGTCCAGTTCATAGTTGTAGAATTTGTAATTATTCCCTCCCATTTTCTTTGCTATAAGCTTTGCGATGGTGGCCTGATTGATTATCTCTTCCATGGAGGCGTCTGCCTCTGACATGATGCTTACTCCAATGCTAGTCTTTAGTATGAATTCGTTTTCCTTGACCCTGATCTCCCTATTGCATAGTTTCCACAATAAGGCTATTCTCTTTTCAATGGTTTCCACCTTATCATTGTGTATGAAAAGTATAAATTCATCTCCCAAAAATCTGGCGACAATCTCATCTGATTTTATAAAACCCCTTAGAAACTTGGAAAATTCCCTCAATACTTCGTCCCCTGCTTCATATCCATGTATGCTGTTTATTCTTTTGAAGTCGTCAATTGAAACAATGATTATAGCCACTGTTTCCTTATCCTCCATGGCTGTTTTTATTTTAGCTGGAAGCTTGAGTAAGAATCCATTGTAATTGTATAGGTCTGTTACCAGATCATTATATGTAAGGACCTTAATTCGTTCCAGCATTACATTAAAACTCTTGGCTGCCAGGCCCAGTTCATTTGGAATATCTTCATTTGCTAGCACATCTAAGTTCCCAAATGTGGCCTTTTCAAATACGTCCTTTAAGTCCAGTACTGGCCTAGTGATTATATTAGAATAGTGGTAGGAAAATATGATTACCCCTATAAGCCCAAGTATCAGTGCCGACAATATGGCCTTTCTAATGTGGTTGGCTTCCCTGTATATTTCCTGCTCGGGAATAGAAATTACGAATGTCCAGTCGGGGGACTCCTTGATGGTGCTAAAAAAGGCCAACTTGCTTTCCTTGCTTTCACTGTCTCTCAAGCGGTAGCTAACAAAACCGGAGTCCTGGCCTAGTATCTTATTTATGACATCTTCATCATCTATGAAGTCGCTTATGTTTCTGTCCAGAGGGGATTCTAATTCCGGATGAGCAACAAGTAGGCCTTCCCTGTTTACTATCCAGCCATATCCCTTTTGCCCCAGGTCTAAATCCTTGACTATCTGATTGATAAAATCTACCCTAATGACCCCATTGATTAGGCCGGCAACTTCCCCCTGACTGCCTGTTACCCTATGGGAAACTATGACTACTTCGTTCTTATCCTCGTATACAAAGGGGCTGCGAAAGGGTTGGGAAATTACATACTCTTTCCCCTCCATGAATATCTGCCTGTACTGGTCCTGCTCAGATATATTGAAGCTATCCCCCAAGGTGGTAAAGGCCTGTCCATCTGGATATGCCACAGTCAAGTTCCTATATTTCCCTTCCAATACCAGGTTTGAAAAATATGGTCTTATTTGCTCCAATTCCATGGAGCGTATAATGGGAGATTTAGATATTATTGTAATCTGTTCTACAAGTCCTTGAAATTCCTTGCTTACTTCATAGGACTTTGATTTTGTAATTTCACTATATTTGCTTCTGAAATGTTCTGGGAGTTCCATTAATTTAAAATTGGAAAAGATGAACAATAAAGTAAAGATAATTATTGTCCCAATCACTAGATAGGTTAGCATTTGCTTTCTGATTGACTTCATTTTGGGTCACCTTCTTGCCTTATATGTCAAATCCTTAATAGTATGCCTATTCATATATACCCAAGCTTAGAAAAGTATCACAGTATAAGTAATGTTTTTTAATATTTCCCTTCTGTTTTTTTGTTTTTAAATAAAAATAATATTTTTATATAAATTCAAGTAAATGGTTACACTAATCCTAGAAAAACATATTGAGGTGGGATATATTGAAAAAACGAAAATTAATATTTCTATTGCTGACATTGGCTTTAATTATGTCCTTTGCCCTGATATATGATGCTTTTTTCCCAACAGGCAACTTCGATAAGCTCAGGGTGGGGGATAAGCTCCTGATATGGGTAGCTACATTGATGCTATTGGTTTACTTCATTAATTCGGATACGAAGCCACAATTAGTCCCCTCGGTCCTATCCATTGAAAAGGACAACAATAGGGAAAGAGACAGATCGGATATTTCATTTAGGGATGTAGCAGGATTGGAAGAAATCAAGGAAGAGCTCCAGGAAACCATTGACTTTATCAATAATTCCACTAGATATAAAAAGATGGGGGCAAAGATACCAAAGGGAATCTTGTTTTATGGCCCCCCTGGAACTGGCAAGACTCTCCTTGCAAAGGCAGTGGCTGGGGAGACAAATTCAACTTTCTTATATTCTTCAGGATCAGAATTCGTTGAAAAATATGTAGGCATAGGTGCCAAGAGGGTACGTACCCTCTTTGAAAGGGCAAAGAAGGAAGCCCCCAGCATAATATTTATAGACGAAATAGATGCTATTGGGGCCAGGAGAAATTTAGACTCTAACAATGAGAAGGACCAAACTCTAAATCAGTTGTTGGTTGAGATGGATGGCTTCAATACCAATGAAACAGTGATTGTAATCGGTGCCACGAACAGGCTGGATTTACTAGATGAGGCCCTATTGAGGCCGGGGAGGTTTGATAGGCATATATTTGTAGGAAATCCCAATATAAGGGCAAGAGAGCAAATATTGCAGGTCCATATAAAGAATAAGCCCATAGATAAGACCATAGATATCAAGGCTATAGCCAAGAAAACCACTGGTTTGTCTGGTGCCCAGCTAGCAAATATTGCCAATGAAGCAGCTATCATTGCAGTGAGAAACAATAAGAATAGGATATCTATTAATGAATTTGACGCCGCCATAGAAAGGGTACTGGCGGGGTTGGAATTGAAAAACCCCTCTATATTAAAGAAGGAAAAAGAAACCATAGCTGTACACGAAGCTGGCCATGCTCTTGTCTCCAAAATCCTAGATACTGATGTGGTACAGAAGATTTCCATAGTGCCTAGGGGTCAGGCCCTGGGATATGTACTTAAGTTCCCAGATGAGGAAAGATATCTCATATCCAAATCAGAGCTTGAAAATAAGATTACCTGCCTCTTGGCCGGTAGGGCGGCAGAGGAATTTATCTTCAACGAAATAACCACTGGTGCAAAGGACGATTTAAACAAGGCAACTGAAATCGCCAGGGAAATGGTATGCAGCTATGGTATGAGTGGATTGGGTACCATGGAGTTGGACGATGTTTTCATCAGGTACAACTCTGATATTATTAGGATTGAAATTAAAAAGATAACGGACGAAAGCTATAGGGCGGCCATGAAGATAATTGAGGAGAATAAGTATATCCTCCTACATATAGCCAACAGCCTGATGGAAAAGGAAATTATAGATAGTGAGGAGCTGAATAAGATCTTTGCTATCTATAAAAAGCCTCTGCCCTGTGCAAATGAAATCAATTAAAATGGAAGGGATAACCCTTCCATTTTTTATTTGCCCTTCTTGTCTATTTCCTCTAGCAACTGGCCTATTAAGTCTCCTACTGCTATCTGGCCCAAATCGCCCTTGTCCCTCTTCCTTACTGAGACTGTGGCTTCTTCTACTTCCTTCTCCCCTACTACGAGCATATAGGGAATTTGCTGCAATTGGGCTTCCCTAATCTTGTAGCCGATTTTCTCTGCCCTAGTGTCTATTTCTGCCCTAATACCCTTGTCTTCCATTGATTTTTTGATTTCAAGGGCATAGTCATTAAATTTATCTGATATGGGCAAGACTATTGCCTGTACTGGTGCAAGCCATAGGGGAAACTTACCTGCATAGTGTTCTATTAGTATGCCCATAAATCTTTCCATACTTCCATAAATGGTTCTGTGTAGCATCACTGGCCTTTTCTTTTCATTGTCCTTGTCTACATAGGTCATATCGAATTTTTCCGGCATTTGAAAGTCCAACTGAATAGTCCCGCATTGCCAGGTCCTTCCAATTGCATCTTCTAAGTGGAAGTCAATCTTGGGACCATAGAAGGCTCCGTCACCTTCGTTTAGGATATAGTCTATCTCCTTTTCCTTCAACGCCTCTATTAATCCATTTGTAGCTGTCTCCCACTGCTCTTCAGTACCCATGGAGTTCTCCGGCCTTGTGGAGAGTTCAACATGGTATTTGAAGCCAAATACATTGTATATATGGTCTGCCAAGTTTATGACGCCTATTAGCTCCTCCTTAATCTGTGAGGGAAGTACAAACAGGTGGGCATCATCTTGAGTAAATGACCTGACCCTCATGAGTCCATGGAGGGCTCCCGAAAGCTCATGTCTGTGGACTAGGCCTAGTTCACCCCACCTCAAGGGCAAATCCCTGTAGCTGTACATCTTTGACTTGTATACCAGAATAGAGCCCGGGCAGTTCATGGGTTTTATGGCATAATCCCCCTCATCTATTCTTGTAAAATACATGTTTTCCTTGTAATGCTCCCAGTGGCCTGAACGGTGCCATAGGTCCTCATTCAATATCAATGGAGTCTTAATCTCCTCATAACCTGCCCTAATATGTTCTTCTCTCCAAAAGTTTTCAAGTATATTTCTAACTATCATTCCCTTTGGATGGAAGAATGGAAAACCAGGACCTTCCTCATGAATGCTAAATAAGTCAAGCTCCTTGCCTAGCTTCCTGTGGTCCCTCTTCCTAGCCTCTTCTAATCTCTGTAGATATTCTTCCAGATCCTTTTTCTTTTCATAGGTGGTACCATAAATCCTTTGCAGCATCTTGTTTTTCTCATCGCCACGCCAGTAGGCTCCGGCTATGCTTAGTAGCTTAATTGCCTTGACCTTTTTTGTATCGTATAGGTGGGGGCCTGCACAAAGATCAGTAAATTCTCCTAGTGTATAAAATGATATTTCCTCACCCTCTGGGAAATGCTCTATTAGGTCCACCTTGTAGACCTCTCCCCTCTCCTTGAAATAGTCCAAGGCCTCCTCTTTTGGCAATACAAATCTTTCCAGCACATGGCCTTCCTTAGATATTCTAGCCATTTCTTCCTCTATCTTCTCTAGGTCCTCTGGTGTAAATCTATGCTCTGTATCGAAATCATAATAAAATCCATTGTCTATGGCTGGTCCTATGGCAAATTTGACCCCCGGGAAAAGCTTTTGCACTGCCAGGGCCATTATATGGGCAGATGTATGCCAAAATATTTCCTTTCCCTCTTTATCTTCAAATTTCACTACCTTAAAGTCAGCATCTCCATCAATAGTTTCCTGCATACCAAGGGTCTCGCCATTTACCACGGCTCCAAGGGCTGCTCTCGCCAGGCCTTCAGATATGCCCCTTGTCACTTCTAGCACTGTTACACCCTTGTCGTACTCCTTGACTGCTCCATCTGGTAAAGTAATCTTAATTTTTCCCATTTCTATTCCTCCCAAAAAATATTTAAGCCCTTCATCTCTACATATTCTCATGTAGGGACGAAAGGCTATGCTTCGTGGTTCCACCCTAATTACTTCTCAATCTTTTTAACGCTAAATAGCGGAAATCCTTAATTTGGATTCGGCTCCGGGTTGGTCTTCATATATTATTATCCTAGGAAAACTTCCAGCCAAGGTTTCCCCTCTCTTTCAAGTAAAAGATATACTACTCTTCCCTTCAAGGCCAATTATTAAATTAAAGTAAAACTTATTGTACCATTTTTTCTAAGGAAAATCAAGTGTTAATTTTCTTTCTTGTTTTTTACCTTTTCTACTATTGATTCTAAGCTTATGACCTCCTGCTGACCAGTTTTCATATCTCTAAAGGAACATAGTTTATTCTTTACTTCTTCCTCGCCAATTACTATTACATAGGGAATATTTAACTTGTCAGCATATGCAAAAATCTTGCCTAGCTTCCCGCTTTCCAAGTAAATTTGACTGTAAATACCTTCCCTCCTAAGGGCATTTACTATCTCTACGCTTTCCTTTAGGAAACCGTCCATTGGAATAACCAAGAGGTCTATAAGGGAATTTTCATCTGCCTCTATTATCTTTGCCTCCATGAGCTGGTAGAAAAGCCTAGTCAATCCAATGGAAATTCCGACACCAGGCAGCTTCTGTTTTGTATAGTAGGATGCCAAGTCGTCATATCTGCCACCAGAACAGATGGAGCCAATAGACACATGGTCATTGAGGTATGTTTCATAAACTGTTCCCGTATAATAGTCCAAACCCCTGACAGTGGGTAAGTCAATCCTATAATTTTCCTCTGGTAAGCCAAATATTCCAATATACCTTATAACTGTGGATAATTCATCCAAGCCCTCTAGGAACTCTGGATCTTCAATTTCTAGTTTTCTTAGCTCGTCTAGTATCTCGTCATTGCTGCCGCTTATACTGATGAAGCTTAGGACCCTATCCATATCATGGTCTGAAATCTCAAGCTTCTCCAGTTCTTTTTCTACTTCCTCGATACCGATTTTCTCCAACTTATCTAATATCCTAAGGACAAGATGCGAGTCCTCTATGTTTAGGCTATTGAAGAAACCCTTTAATAGCTTTCTATTGTTAATCCTTATGGTAAAATCATCAAACCCCAAGTCCTTAAAGGTCGAATATATAAGTGCCGGTATTTCAGCGTCGTTTACTATATCTAGTCTGCCATTGCCTATAATATCAATATCACACTGGTAAAATTCTCTAAACCTGCCCTTCTGATTTCTCTCTCCCCTATAGACCTTACCTATATGGTATCTCCTAAAGGGAAAGTTCAATTCTGAATAGTGCTGGGCTACATACCTAGCCAGGGGTACTGTTAAATCAAATCTCAGGGACATATCAGTGTTTCCCTTTTCAAATCTATATATTTGCTTTTCTGTCTCTCCCCCGCCCTTTGCCAGTAGTACTTCGGATTTTTCAATAATTGGTGTATCAATAGGCAAAAAACCAAACTTTTCATAATTTGCCCTTATGGTGTCTAACATCTTATTAAATAAAATCTGCTCATCTGGGATTAATTCCATAAATCCAGGCAAAATAGACGGCCTAACTATATCCTTGCTCATAACTACCTCCAAAATAATCCTTTTTTTACTATAATATCAGATATAGCCCTTATTTCCAAGATTCTTTTAAAATTTAATACTTTCCCTTCTTAATCTTGGATTTTATATCACAAAATTCACAGCCTCGACAAAAGTCAACCTTGCCCTTAAATACCTTTGCAATCACATCTATCAGCTCCCTTTCCTCACCTTCTTCAATATGAATTGTCAGTTTCAAAGGGGACAGGACTATTAAAGAGCTGATTAGGAGATCTGCCTTGCTGACATCCTCATACCATAAGTCGTCTTCTAAGCCAGATAAGAGGCCATTTTCTATGGGCTTGCGTTCCTTGTCATACAAGGAATAATTTCCATCCTTTATTACTACATTTATTAGGTCTGCCTTAGGTTCTTGTATCTCAACAAAATACTGGAGCATGTTTAAAAACTCTAGATATTCCTTCTCTGCCTCAATTTGATTTATGGCTTTTTCTATGGCTATGTCCAGCATATATAAAAACTTTCTAAGTCTGAAATTCATAAATCCATCTATATATAAAACATTGTTTTCGATTATATGATTTAATATCTCTTCCATCACAATGTTTTTTTCCCTCACAAAATAATTTTCATTTCTAAGATTAGCATGGGTATAGGATGCAATTTTAGCCTTGTCGGATGTGCGATAGTCGCTACATATCTTAAATACCCTATCCTTAATTAATTGTTTGAAATATATTTCCATCAATATATCATTTACCAAGTTTGTAATGGTGTTGTAAAATGAAATATCGTCTAAGTCCCTTTTCTTACCAAAAGAAAATAAAAATTCAAATCTTCCCTCATAGTCTTTTTCCTGTATATTAACCTTAGAATTAGAGAAATACTTGCCAATTAATAGCTTAACTTCGTCTTTGTTTATATCTCCACCGATTTTTATAGCTTGCACCGTATCACTCCTTTCTTTTAGTAGTATGTACTTAAGAAAAAGTCATATACTTTATAAAGACTTACACTAATGGGAATTTAGAGTAATTATTGTACCAATATCCAAAAGGGGATTTTGGGATAAATAGATTAGTTCTATTTGATTTCTTGCAAAAAAACTTAGTATTTCTTTTTTGTTTGGGTGCTTATCTATACTGCCGGAAATTATAGACTTTTCCCTCGAAAGGTTTCCATTTGTTCCACCTATAAATCCATATTCCTGACCTGGTAAGTCTATATGTCTGGGCTCTATCAAGAGGACATCAAATCCAAGGCCAGTAAGTTTACTGTAGATTGGATAGTCTGAGCTAATGGCTGAATACTCTCCTACTATTGCCAGTGAACATTTGCTATAACCTTGTTTTACATCTACAAATTTTAAGTTTTCTTTTTGTAGGTAAAATTTTAATTTTTCATCAGTGTGTTTAAAGTTGTGAACTGCTACATTTGAAAGCCTTCCTACATTATATGCAATGTCATCTGGATATTTACAGTCTAAATATTTTTCTCCTCTAATTAATTTTATACCCATCTTCCCCATCTTCTCCTCATAATAATCGTAGACATTGGGGGCAATCATCAAGCTATTGTGGTTTATTGGATGAATTACGATGTCGGGATGGTAGGCTATACTAGGATGTACCCCTTCACATTTAACTGTCTTTATGACTTCTAGTCCCAGTTTTTTTAAATTATCTTCTATTTCCATACTTATCCTAGCATCAACTATGGCTATATCTGCTTTCCTAATTGGTATAAATGGATTCATAAAATCACCTTGTTTTTTATATTTATTTTACAAAAAAAGAGCCTTCGGGCTCTCAGATATTAAATACCACTAGCATCTGTCAGTTGGATTTCTTTTTTATCTGCTCAATTTATACATTGCATATTGATTCAGGGACACTCCCTCTTCCTGTGCTTCTACTGACAGTCTCCTGTGTAGACTCTTGGGTATTCTTACAAGAAATTTTCCACTGAAACTTTCATCAACTAATGGCTCTGGAATATAGTCATTATATTGCATCTTCACCTCTAACCAACCTTCCATCGCCTCTAATAAACTTCTATATGCTTCTTCAAAGCTTTCCCCCGTACTTTGACAACCATCTAATTCTAAGACCCTGCCATAGTAGTAGTCTCCACTTTCATCTGAAATTGGCTGAACTAAATAGTTGTAGGGTAAACTCATATAATATTTGATATCTTTTTTATTCATTCCGAAAGGGTGGGATTTCCTCATACTATTTTATATTTACTTAAGGTCCCGAGGATTTGGGAAGTCTTTACTTCCTATTCTACCAAGTAGATCCTTTATATAGACAGCCTTTAAGGGGTTTTCTTCTTTTATGGTTATTAAATCACCCTCGCCATTTCTAAAATGCCTGTGTGATCCCTTACTTCTCACTAACTTATAGCCATACTCGTTTAATACCCTTAATAACTCCTTGTATTTAATTCCATTTGGCTGTCTTTGCATTTTTTCTAGTAATTTTTCTACCCCACCTTTTATTCACCTCCTCCTATATATAGTATCATCTATAGTATCATAAATCAATGTCTTTTTTTGTTTTATCCATATATTTTCGAGGATATAAAAAAACCTCCAATATGGCTAAATACTCATTGTTGGAAGGTTTTAAATTTAAGGCGCCACCCGGATTTGAACCGGGGATAAAGGTTTTGCAGACCTCTGCCTTGCCGCTTGGCTATGGCGCCAAAATATATATGCCCTAAATAATTAGGGCGATATTTAAAAAGCGGAAAACGAGATTCGAACTCGCGACCCTCGCCTTGGCAAGGCGATGCTCTACCACTGAGCCATTTCCGCATAATATTTTGCTGCTTTTATATGATAGCATAATTCAAATATCTTGTCAATAATTCTCAAGAAAATTGTATTGGTGCCCAGAGCCGGAATCGAACCAGCGACACGTAGATTTTCAGTCTACTGCTCTACCGACTGAGCTATCTGGGCCTCTTACTTGGGAAATGATATAGCCTTGTGGCTCATCCCTAAATACAACAATAATAAGTATAACCAAATTATTGTAAATTGTCAACTCTACTTTTTCATTTGTTTGGCAATATGTTCAAAATACAATTCCGTCGTATTGTTAATTCCCAGTGTGCTAAGCATTCTGCTGCCAACGACATCCTCAATTTCGTTGAATATGAGCTCCTTTTTATCTGTGAGAAAAAAGTCTAGGCCAACATAGTCTATTTGTAGACCTTTCATAAACTTTTCCACCAGGCTTTTTTCTTGGGCTGAAAATTTATAGTAGTCTATTTCTCCGCCTTGGCTGAAGTTGGATAGGATTTTACCACCTGCCTTCCTCAGGACGGCGTGAATGATTTTATTGTCTATTACATAGAACCTGATGTCCCCTACTATATTCCTGAGAAATCTTTGCTGAAATCTTGTTTTCCCGTCCCCCAAATCCACCTGGCCTATCAAGCCTATTCCCTGGCCGCCATGGCTGTCATTGGGCTTGGATATTATCTCGCCCCCGTCCCAATTCAATAGGACACCAGGATAAGTGAATCCCTTTGACTTTGCATAGCTATAGGCTGCCAACTTATTGTTTCCCAGTAAGGTGATTTCAGAATTGTTAAATACCCTTATATCGTTCAGTTCAAATAAGAGGCTGACCTCATAGCTTCTCGTCCTATTAATTACAAAATCTATATGCGAATTTTTTCCTATGCCCTCTAGTTCAAGGTCCTCTTTGAAGATCAGCTTGAGATTTATATCCTTTTTCTGCCCCTCATCTATCAACCATTCTACATATGATTGGTTCCTTAGATAGTCTTCCTTCTTGTATAATAGTAGGCCTATCATCATATTCTCTCCATTATATAGTCTAATAGTATACTACTGAAATTAATACCCGATGCCAGCTCAAAGCTTACATAATTTACATTAGAGTTTACCTCGCATAGTATGGGCTCCTTCTCCCTGCCATATAGCAGGTCTACTCCACTGAAATCTAATCCTAGGGCCTTGTGGGCTTTTAAGGCCATCTCCTTCTGTTCCTCTGTGGCTTCAAAGTATTTGCCTTGGCCACCTAGGGTTATATTTGCCCTAAAGTCAGAGGGGTTTGTCCTCTCCATGGCCCCAATTATCTTGTCCCCCACTATATTTATCCTGATGTCCTTGCCAAAACTTGTGTCTATATACTCCTGCATAATAAAGCTTCTATTTCCCATACCTATTAACTTTGACTGCAGTTCTTCTTTGCTATTGATTAGATATACCTGCATTCCAAAGGAACCATAGGATTCTTTGAGAATTATCTTCTTTCCCAGCTCCTTGAATATTTCACTGTAGTATTCATCCCCAAGGTTTTGCTGGTGAAATACAAAGGGACCAACTATGGTTTTTGGTATCCTTATATTCAAATCTGACAACTTCAGGTGCATAAGTGCCTTGTTGTCACAATTTTCTATGGCCTCTCTCTTGTTAAAAAGCCTATAACCCATCTTCTCCAAATGCCTTGCCAGCAAGATATCCTTGTCCCAAAATATGATAAAATCTGCTTCCTCTAAATCTATTATGCTATTGAGCCCTGCCTGCCCTAGTGAATTGTAGGTCGGCAGAAGCTGATTGTTTTTTATCAGTTTCAGATCTATCCCCTTTTTTTTGCCTTCCTCAGACAACTTCTCTACTAAAACCTCTACCTTTTTTATCCTTAGTGCTCCATTGTAAATTATCCAGCCTTTCATCTTGCGCCTCCATTATATATTTGAATATAGCTTCTCCAATTCTTCCTTATCAAAATGGTATTTTGTATTGCAAAAATGACATACAACTTCTCCTTGACCATCTTCTTCAATCATGGATTTCAATTCTTCCCTGCCTAGGCTAATGAGTATCCTCTCTATCCTCTCCCTTGAGCAGTCACACTGGTATTCAATTTGTATTTTATCTAATATTTGCATTTCAAATTGGCCCAATATCTTCTCCATAATATCTTCAGGCCCTAGGCCCCTGTCTATCAATTGAGATACAGGCCCTATATTTTTCAAGGACCCCTCAATCTTTTCTATGGCTTCCTCGTCGACATTTGGGAGCAGTTGTATTATATATCCTCCAGCAGCCCTTACCGATATATCCCTATCCACTAGGACGCCCAGGCTAACAGCAGATGGCTGCTGCTCCGAAATTGCATAGTAAGATGCCAAATCTTCGGCTATTTCTCCCGATACCAGGGTGGATTGACCTATATAGGGATCCCTGAGCCCCAGGTCCATTATGGCGGTAATATTCCCATCTACCCCCACTAGACCCCCTACATCTAATTTCCCATCTTCTCTACTGGGCAAATCCGCATGCGGATTATCAGCATATCCTTTGATTGTACCCTTATTATCTGCTACTACAAGTATCGTACCTATGGGTCCTCCACCGGCAATCTTTAGTGTAAGCCTGTCATTGTCATTTTTCATCATGGCACCCATCAGGGCTGCGGCAGTCAAGGATCTACCCAAGGCTGCTGTTGCTGTAGCCGATGTATCGTGGGTCCTCCTTGCCTTTTCTACCATGTTTGTACTGCTTGCTACAAATATCCTGATACTTGCATCCTTATCTATTGCTCTTATTAAATAATCCTTCATCCTATCACTCCTGTATCTTTCCTTCACTTAATTGCAACAAAATTTATCCTTTCAGTATCTTCCTCCGGCCTATCAAAGCCAAAGGCAGCATAGTAGTCTATGTGGTTAAACCCAGCCTTTTCAAGGCTATCAACTACTTCTTCTACCCTATAAGCTCTTTGCCTGTGTTCTTCGTCAAAACGCTTGTAGGTCCTGCCATCTCTACTATAAAAGAAACTAAGGTAGAAGTTGCATATGTTGCTGCTGTCGTCGAAATAATTTTGCCATGTATAAAATACTTCTTCCCTATCTTCAATAAAGGTATTATGCCCAATAATATTTTTTAATTTATGGTAAGAATTAATATCAAATATAAATATACCACCATCATCTAAATGTTTCCATACATTATGGAATGTTTTATATAGTTTTTCTATATCGCTTATATAGTTTATGCTGTCGCATACGGAAACTATGGCGTCAAAGGAGTTCTCGAAACTGAAATCAGTCATGTCTTGTTTTAATATTTTAATATTTTTATAGCTTCTTAATTTTTCATAGGCTCTTGACAGCATGTCCGACGAGAGGTCGAAACAGGTCAGTTTATAGCCCTTTTCCCCTAGAAATGGCCT
>JBBAEY010000013.1:0-32176 GCA_041655755.1 Tissierellaceae bacterium | reverse complement strand
CATCATTCTATTAGCTAAGCAGCTTGGATTGCAGGTAATAGCTGAGGGCATAGAAAATCTAGAGCAATTGTCCATACTAAAGGAAATGGAATGCGACATAGCCCAGGGATATTATTTCAGCAGACCAATCCCCCTGGAAAAAATTGATGCGATACTAAATCAGAAAAGCCCTGCCTAGGGCTTTTCATTTATTAGGATAATAGCATATTTAAAAATATAGCAAATTATGATATAGTGTATAAGATTTATTAGTATTATGTATTATTTTGCAGAAAGCTATTTGTAAATACCATAAGAAAGCGAGAGGGCATATGAAAAGACAATTTATTATATCACTTATTTTCATAGCAATTATTTTCCTATCCAATGGTTTGGCCGTCAATGCCGGGCCCTTAGAGGAGACGCCCAAGGTCTATAGCTTTGCTGCAAATCGAAACTTTCCGCCCTTTGAATATTTAAAGGAAGATGGGGAGTTTACCGGATTTTGACGGGGCCTTGGGTATGGCTCAAAATCCAGAAAGGAATAAAGAATACAGGTTTACTATCCCAACTATTGAAAAAGAACAGGTTATATTCGCCAATAGGGACAAGGTCCACATAATTGATATTGAGGACCTAAGTGGATTGAGGGTAGCCTATCAGAGGGGTAACTACAATGAAGAGATTCTAGCAGGTATAGCAGATATAAAACATTTTCCCCAATCGGATCATAAGGGTGCTATACTGATGCTCATCAATGGGCAGGTAGACGTAGTATTAGGGGACAAGATGGCTGGCATATATCAAATTCAGAGAAATAAGGCAACTGAAAAGATAGTCGTGGTGGGAAATCCTGCCATATCTACTCACTATGGGCCAGTTGTCACCATGGATAATGAAGAACTGCTCAATATCTTGAACCATGGGCTTGAAACCATAATTGACAATGGGACCTTTGAGATGATTTACGGCAAATGGTTTGGAGAGAATATAAACAATTTAAATATTTTCTTTGAGGAACACAAATTCACCATAGTGGCGGGCGGTATGATTATTTTAACCATCCTTATCCTATTAGCCCTATACAATACAAGTCTACAAAACGAGGTCCTAAATAGGACTTCAGAACTAGAAATGGCAAATAGCAATCTACTAAAACATCAGGAGGAAATCTACAATCTGGCCTACTATGATTCCATTACCTCCCTTCCCAATAGGACTTATTTTGTCGAGGAACTAAATAATATATTAAAAAATGAAGAGGAGACAAGGGAAAGGCTGGCCATCCTTTACTTGGACATAGACAAGTTTAAACATATCAACGATACTCTGGGTCACGATATAGGAGACTACATCCTAAAATTGATGGGTAATCGTCTGGCAAAACTAATAGATGAGAGCCATTTGCTGGCTAGGGTAGGCGGCGATGAGTACTATATTTTAATCAATCACTATGAGGATATAGATGAAATTACTGACTGTGCCAATACCATTATCGGCGACTTCAAGGAACCCTACTATATCAAAGAATATACCCTTTATTTGACTACTAGTATAGGGATTGCCACATATCCTGATGGAGGTATAGATACCAATACCCTAATTAAAAATGCAGATCTGGCCCTTTACAAGTCCAAGGAGCTAGGGGGCAATACCTACTATATCTACGGAGAGGAAATAGAATCAAAGGGCCTGGAGAGGATGATGCTCTTAAATCAGCTTCGCCATGCTTTAGAATACGATGAGTTAGTCATTCACTATCAGCCGCAGATAGAGATTGCCACAGGTAAGATAAGAGGTGTAGAGGCCCTAGTCAGGTGGCAGCATCCAGAGAAGGGGCTCTTATATCCGGATGAATTTATACCACTGGCAGAGGAAAGCGGTATAATAATACCCATGGGGGAATGGATACTGAAGAGGGCCTGTATAGATGCCAAGAAGTGGGAAGATGAGGGACATGAAATAGTGGTATCGGTGAATATATCCTCAAAGCAATTCCAGTACAGGGACTTCCTAAATGAGGTAATCAATGCCATCTATGTGTCGGGAATAAACCCCAACAAGCTGACATTGGAAATTACCGAGTCCATAGCCATATCGGATATGGAGCACACCCTGAAAATACTGAAGAGCTTGAAGGGCCTTGGAATTTCTGTAGCCATTGACGACTTTGGCACGGGATATTCAAGTCTTAGCTACCTAAACGATATGAATGTAAATGAACTGAAGATAGATAAATCCTTTATCTGGGATATAGAAAAGAACGAGAAGAATAGGATGATATCCAATACCATCATTCTATTGGCCAAACACCTGGGCCTGCAGGTAATAGCCGAGGGTGTGGAAAACTTGCAGCAACTGTCTATATTGGAAGAGCTGGATTGTCATGTTGCCCAGGGCTATCATTTTTATAGGCCCCTGCCCATAGACAGAATAGATGAAATAATAAATGAAAGAAGCCCTGTCTAGGGCTCTTTTTAATCGCTGGTTTTATCATAGTTAAATGGTATTTGATGCAAGATATTTATATCCCCTTGGGCTGCAAATTGGACCCTTTCTACAAAGGAATTATCTTCATACCCATATTCCACAAGGGTTAAATTTGCTGTTCCAGAGAGGATTGTACTTATGACAAAGTCTCCCTCCTGAAAATAGGCAAAGAAACCAAGTCCTCCCAATTGGACATATTGGTCAAACAGGATAAAGTCCTCATCCTTTCTATGGACTATCAGGGCCCAGTTTTGACCGTCATCCCAGGCTATTTCCCCATTTGGCAGCCTACCAGCCATGGTGTATAGGCCTATGGTCTCCTCATATCCATCTCCATTAAAATCTAAAACTGTAGAGTCCAAGAGGATATAGTGGGTAAGATCCATTTTTTCAGAAGGGCTTATGACCCTAGTTTCCACATCTTCTTGACCTTCTTCCTCCTGGGGGACATCATCTAGGGGAGCCTCCTTAATGGGCTTGCATCCCACAGCCAGGGCCAAGATAAGGACAATAAGAAAACTTGCTACTTTAATCCTTGATTTCATACTATCACCATCCTTGTAAGGTCATTATAACATATTTAGTATTTGCATTTATTACAAATTAATTACATAATAAGATAGTATAAAAGATTTTTTATTGGGGGGATTCGATGAACTGCAATTGTTTTGCTGGTGATGGGAAAAACTGCATTGAGCTAGTGCCCATATTTAGCAATTTGAGCTATGATGAAATGCTGGAGATAGGAAAGATTACAAGGGATAGGAGCTTTGAAAAAGGCGAAATGATATATATGGCGGGAGACAGGGGAGATAAGCTCTATGTGATTCACAGGGGGAAGGTTAAGATAAGCAGGATTACAGACAAGGGCAAGGAACAGGTAATCAGGGTCCTGGGGCCGGGGGAATTCATGGGAGAATTATCTCTCTTTAGCAATGTGGCCCTAAAGGACAATGGGGAGGCCCTGGAAAAGACTACAGTATGTATAATTGATGGGGAAAAATTGAGAAGCCTGATGAAACTATACCCTGCCATAGCCCTGAAGGCAATGGAAGAGTTGAGTCAAAGGCTTGAAAGGGTAGAAAACCTAATCGAGAATATAAGCCTTCATGGGGTGGAGAGGAGATTGGCTCAGGCCCTATTGGAGATGGCAGGTCAAGGTACTGAAATAGTCCTGAAAATGAGCAAAAAAGACCTGGCCTCCCACCTGGGCATGAGTCAGGAAACCCTTAGCAGGAAGTTGACTGCCTTTCAGGATATGGGACTAATTGACCTAATTGGCCATAGGAAGATAGTTCTAATGGACAGGGAAGGTCTAGATGATATAGAATAAACCTATATCCTATGACCTCCCTATCCTATTGTCATTTTTCAAGACTCCTAATAGCTTTAATTTTACATGGTCTACCACCTTATTTAATCGAAAGATGACAACTCATCTTCTTCCCTCAAGTTTCTTTTTTGCATATCCCTTATTTTTAGCAACTTAACATAGCTTTCCAAATCTTCCAGGCTTTTTTTAGATAGGCTATTTAACTCTTCTGAAAGTTTTTGGACAATTATACTGGACCTATCTCCCTCAGGGTAATCAATTACTTTTTTGTTTGAAATGCCAAACAGGTAGTCTAGGCTGGTATCAAATATCTGCGCCAAAATCTTTGCATTTTCCATGGTTGGCATTTTTCGACCATTTTCATAATAGGCAATGGTGCTTTGAGTCAGGTTAAGTTTTTTTGCAAGTTCTGCCTGTGTAAGACCAGCGTCTTCGCGAAGCTGCTTTAATCGGTATGAAAACATAAGATCACCCCATTTTCATTATATTATTATTAATATTGTTCCCGACAAAATATGACCAATTAAAATATATATTGACAATTATAACTATGGGGCATATAATTAAGATATAAATTTAATATAAGCATTAATTCAATCGATATAAGAGGATAATGTTACCTTAAGATATAATCCATATGGTCAGTTGGGATTAAATAGAATCCTCGCTGATATTTTTTAAGCCTTGAAGGTGGTTACAATAGCTAGCTAGCCGTATGGAGGGATGCTGTGTTGGGAAAAAGGATTAGGGACAAGGCAAGAATCACTACAAATTACACCATTCAGTTGCTATTGGTGGTTTTTACTCTTACATTGGTTGCATATTTTATCTTTATACATATGGACATTATCTCTAGAATTAAGGATCTCAATAGGCCGTCAGAGATAGGGGATTTCCTAAGCCTGTCCCTTTTTTTGGCCCTGCTCATAGGACAGACCTATATGGCACTGACCATAGCTAGGAAAAACAGAGAGATAGAGGGTCTTGCCTACTATGACAGTGTGACCAAACTACAAAACAGGGGCTCCTTTATGAAATTGCTAGAAGACCAGCTAAAGGCCAGCAAGAAGGAGAAGAGGGCCTTAATTTTGATTAACTGCTCGGGCATCAGCCTGATGAAATTAATATTTGACCGCCAGATACTGGATAGGCTATTCCTAGACAAGGCAAATGCCTTGAGGAGACTAAATATAAGTAATGACTATTTGTTTAGGTATTCTGAGGATAGTTTCCTAGTATATATCAAGGATTACAAGGATCGAGATGAATTAAAAAAGATAAGTGACCAAATACTAATGCTCTTAGACAGTAGGGAGCCTACAGTTGAATGTGATACCTTTGAAAGCAGAAGGGTTGGGATATTGGAGATGGGTGATGAAGACAAGGAAGTCGATGAAGTTATCAGGCATCTGGAGCTTATTACCAGCAAGATAAGGGAGCCAGAACTGGACAAGTACTGGTTTTTCAGTGACGATATACAAAGAGAACTCATGATGGATAAGCTCATTGAAAAGGAATTGATAAGGGCAGCCAATGATGGTTTTGATAATGAATTTTATTTGGAATACCAGCCATTGGTGGAACTGGGGTCAAATAGGGTGGTTGGTTTGGAGGCCTTGGCCAGGTGGAGGAACAAGGAGCTGGGGATAGTGTCACCCTACAAGTTTATAGAAATTGCCGAAAGGACCCAATTGATTATTCCCTTTGGGGAATGGGTAATGGCTACTGCTCTAGGCTTCCTAAAGGAACTGGAATACAATGAACTGGATGAAATTAAGCTGGCTGTCAATATTTCAGTTGTACAGCTACTTCAGGATGACTTTATAAATGGACTGATGAATATTGTAGAAAAAGAAGATATCAAGCCACAAAGACTTGAGCTTGAAATAACCGAAAGCAAGTTTATGCACAATTATGAGCTGAACAATAAGAAATTAAATAGCCTGAGAAGGCTGGGAATTACCATAGCCCTAGATGATTTTGGGACAGGCTATTCGTCTTTGGCACGTTTGAGGAGCCTAAACATTGACGTGATAAAAATAGATAGGGCCTTTATAGAAAATATCTTAAATCCCTATGAAGAAGATATATTTGTAAAAAGTATAATAGTGCTGGCAAATCAACTGAATTTAAAGGTTGTAGCAGAAGGTGTAGAAACAGAGGAACAAAAACAATACCTAGCTTCTGAAAACTGCCATGTAATGCAGGGATATTTATTTAGTAGACCCCTTTCTGCAGAGAAAGCAGTGGATCTCATCAAAAAAAATAACCTTATAACACCCTAAGGTTATTTTTCCTACTACTATAGATATTTCTCCTCTAATTGATCTAGCAGGCTCAGGTACTTATCCTGTAGGCCTAGCATAGTAGCCTTATCCTCTATATCCCTGCATTTAGCATCTATGGAGGACTTGCTATCTTCATTTAGCATGTTTTCTGCAAACCTATACATGGCAGTATTTTCTTTCTCAATATGTCTTTCCAGCAGGTCCGTATAAGATATGGCATTGGCGATGATATCCAGTCTAGATTCATCGTCATTATTTTTAAATCCTTCCAGAGCCTTTTCCAGATTGTTCATGTAGAGTCTTCCCATATCGTGCTCTATATACATGCCAGTGATGGCTCCCGACTTTGCTAGCTTCTCTATTTCCCTATTCATGGTGGTAAACAGGATATCCTCCTCCTTGCCATGGTGATGTTTGTCTGCGTAGGTCCTGACAAAATCAATTATTCTCGGAAAATCGGATATATCCATTCTGGGGTCAATCATCAGTCCATAGCATGCCCTTCTAGTGACCTTGAGCATCCTTCTAATGTTTTCGTGTTCTTCCACCATAATCTTTATGGATTCCATATATTTCACCTCATCTTATTTTATCTTATTTATTACCCAAAACTTCCAAATAAATAACTGAATAACTTGTTAATTAATTGGCATTTAGGGTATAAGTTAAATTGGAAAAGGAGGAGGGATATTTTGAATTTTGTAATTTTAGCTATACTAATAGGAGCCTATCTACTAGTGGATTTTATCAAAAAGAAGAGGGCAAGGAGTGACGAGGATATAATAGACATTAACCCAAAGAAGAAACTGAAGCTAAATCCAAAGTTTTTATGGGCTGGATTCATGGCCCTGATAGCAGTACTAGTCTTTTTCACTAGTTTTTATACTGTAGACCAGACAGAGTTTGCAGTACTTACAACCTTTGGCAAGCCCAGCGACAGCATCATAGAATCTGGCCTGAAATTTAAACTGCCCTATCCCATACAAAAAGTCCAGAAGTTATCTAAGGAGACATTTTCCTTGACCTTGGGCTATAGGGAAAAGGGGGACCAACTACAGATAATGGAGGCGGAGTCAAAGATGATTACGGGAGATGAAAATATAGTCTTGGCTGATTTGGAAGTCCAGTGGAAGATTGTTGACCCCATAGCCTTCATATACAATACTAGCGACCCTGAGACCATACTCTACAATGCCACCTCTTCATCTCTAAGAACTGTAATAGGCAGTTCCACAGTAGATGACGCTTTAACAGATGGGAGAACTAAGATTATCAACGATATAAGGGAAAACCTAATAGAATTATCCAGTCACTATGACTTGGGCATATCCATAGTAAATGTAAACCTTCAAGACGTAGATTTGCCTACCAACGAAGTAGATGCGGCATTTAAGTCTGTAACTGATGCCAGGGAGGAAAGAATTACCAAGATAAATGAAGCCAATAAGTACAGGAATGAAAAGATAAATCAAATGGAGGGTGAGCAGTCGGCCATACTTAGCAAGGCCGAGGGGGAGAAGATTAGCGTTGTTGAAAAGGCCAAGGGAGATGTGGCAAAGTTCAACGCAATTTATTCTGAGTACAAGAACAATCCCAATATCACGAGGCAAAGACTGACTATTCAAACCATAGAGTCGACCTTTAATGGGGCAAGATTAATAATTGTAGATGACAGCGGCAATACAGTAAGGTATCTGCCCATAGAGAATATAGTGCCAAAGGGGGTAGAGTAAATGAAAGAGAAGACCTCAATATTTAAAACCATAGGCAGGAGCCTGAAGAAACTTATCTTCATTTATTTGCCCATTCTACTGATTGGAGGAATCCTACTTGCAAATACCTTCATTATAAAGCCCAATGAATACGGGGTAATCAAGGAGTTTGGAAGGATAGTAAAGATAATAGAAGATGAAGGCCTAAAAATCAAGGTCCCATTTATTCAGTCTGTATCAAAATTGCCAAAACATACATTGTTCTATGACGTGCCTGCAACGGAGATAAATACCTTTGACAAGAAAAGGATATTAGTAGACTATTATACCCTATGGAAGATTACGGATCCTGTGGATATGCTTGAGACCCTAAAGACCATAGAGGCTGCCGAGGCAAGGCTTAGCGATATCATGTATTCTAGTGTGAGAAATGAGCTGGGCAAGCTGGAATACGGGGAAATAATCAATCCTGCTGACAATAAGAGGGGCAGTGTGGATTTAGTGGTACAGGATATAATCAACAGCATACTTAAAAATAATTCAAATGGCATAGAGATTGTGGATATCCAGATGAAGAGGATAGACTTGCCTGAAAGCAATGAGCAGTCTGTATACAAAAGGATGATTTCAGAAAGGGCAAGTAAGGCTCAGGAATACCTATCCCAAGGAGATGCAGAGAAGACAAAGATAATGGCAAATGCAGATAGGGAAGTGGCGGAGCTCATAGCTAGGACTAGTTCCAGAGCCCAGGAAATAGTAGCAGAGGGAGAGAAGGAAGCCGCCAAGATATACAATGATTCCTATAGTCAGGATCCAGAATTCTTCAAACTATATACCACCCTCAACTCATACAGGACCTCCATAGACGACGAGACTTTGATTATGATTCCCATAGATTCTCCATACTTGAGGTATCTGATAGGAGAATAGGTATAAAACACTTGGCAGATTTTTATTATTTTACTAGATTTAGTATTTAAACCTATAATATTGGATTATATATATTAAGTTGGGTATAAATAATATGAATTTAAAAAAAGGAGGAATGAAGATGAGCTTTAAGATAACAGATAAGGTTACATGGGTTGGGAAAATCGACTGGGAATTAAGGTCCTTTCATGGAGAGGAATTATCGACAAACAAGGGTTCATCATATAACTCATATTTGGTTAGGGACGAGAAAACTGTCCTCATTGACACCGTATGGGCACCTTTTGCTGAGGAGTTTGTTGAGAAGCTAAAGAAGGAAATAGACCTTAAGGAAATAGACTATATCATAGCCCAACATGCGGAGATTGACCACAGTGGTGCACTTCCACTATTGCTCAAGGAAATCCCAAACACTCCAGTTTATTGTACCAACAACGGCAAGAAGATACTAAAGGGGCAATTCCATGAGGATTGGAATTTTGTAGAGGTGAAGACGGGCGACACCCTGAATATCGGGGAATCTACCCTGACATTTGTGGAGGCAAGGATGCTTCACTGGCCAGACAATATGATGACCTATATGAGTGGGGAAAATATATTATTTTCCAATGACGCCTTTGGCCAGCATTATGCATCGGAGAGGATGTACAATGACCTAGTAGACCAATGTGAACTCTATCAGGAGGCCATGAAATACTATGCCAATATATTGACTCCATTCAGCGCATTGGTGACAAACAAAATTAAGGAGGTCCTGAGTTTTAACCTGCCACTTAATATGATTGCAACTGCCCATGGCATAATTTGGAGGGATAATCCGGTACAAATTGTAGAGAAATATTTGGAATGGGCCGATGCCTATCAGGAAAACCAAATTACCCTAGTCTATGACACCATGTGGAATGGAACTAGGAAGATGGCCGAGGCCATCGCCGAAGGAATTAGGTCAGTAGATGGAGAAGTAGTAGTCAAACTCTACAATGCATCTCACACCGACAAGAACGACGTAATTACAGAGTTGTTTAAGTCAAAGGCCTTCATGTTTGGTTCCCCAACAGTAAACAAGGGAATAATTAATGCAGGCGGAGGACTTTTGGAAATGATAAGCGGAATTGGATTTAAGAATAAGAAGGGGGCTTCCTTTGGATCCTATGGCTGGTCTGGTGAATCGGCAGCCATAATTCAGAAAAAACTTGAGGAAGCAAAGATTGAAATTGTTCAAGACGGCATAAAGGAGCTTTGGAATCCAGACGAGGAAGCTATTGAAAGATGTTTCCAATTTGGAAAGAGCTTTGCCGAGAAACTATAGGCAGGGAGATTAAACTACCAGTTTAGGCTGGTAGTTTTTTTGCGGAGTTTGTCCGGTATTCGGGAGTAAAATCCGATAAATAGGAAAAACATTAACTAGTTATGGATTCTTATGGGGTCAAATGCCGGCAAATACCGTGTAATACTTGGCACAAATCTTGCTTTATATAAGAGACAGGAGTTAATAGCAAAGGAGATGAAAGGAATGGGCAATCTAATATTTGCTGGCTGTGACACAGTTGAATTGGCAAAAAAGTATGGAACTCCCCTATACCTGATGTCTGAAGACTATATAATAGACAGGTTAAATGAAATAAAGGAAAGCTTCTTGAATAAATACCAGGATACCATAGCTGTTTACGCATCCAAGGCATTCTTGACCAAGGAAATGGCCAGAATAATAAAGAGGGAAGGGCTAGGGATAGATGTGGTATCCGGTGGGGAGCTTTATACTGCTCTACAGGTTGACTTTCCCATGGATAAGGTAATATTCCATGGCAACAACAAGACCTATGAAGAATTGGAGTTGGCCATAGACAATGACGTTGGGAGAATAGTAGTAGATTACATGGAAGAAATAGATATGATAGAGGAAATAGCAGGTAAAAGGAATAAAACTGCCCATATACTTTTTCGTATAAGTCCAGGTCTCGATATCCATACCCATAAATATATACAAACAGGTCAACTAGATTCAAAATTTGGTATTCCCTTGACTGAAAAGACCATAAATAGAGCCATGGAAAGGACCCTATTTGCGAAAAATATAGATTTTTTAGGATTTCACTTTCATATCGGATCTCAGCTTTCTGACAATGAAAATCATATCCAGGCCATTAAAATAATGGCAGATTTGATGAAGGATATAAAAGATAAGTACGGTATAGTTACAAGGGAACTGAATACTGGGGGTGGCTACGGCATTCACTATTCAGACCATGAGAGCAGGAAACCCCTATCCTATTTTACAGATAGGATAATGAGTGAAATAGAAAATGCCTGCCAGGAATATGGTTTAGTAAGGCCCCTAGTCATTATTGAGCCAGGCAGATGGGTAGTTGGTGAATCGGGGATTACCCTATACACAGTAGGGGCCATCAAGGAAATTCCTGAAATTCGGACTTATGTATCGGTAGATGGTGGAATGCCTGACAATCCAAGGCCTAGCCTATATGGAGCCAAGTATGAAGGGGTCCTGGCTAACAAGCTAGGGGAGGAAGCTAGGGACCCGGTGACCATAGCCGGAAAATGCTGTGAATCTGGAGATATCCTGATATGGGATTTAAGGCTGCCAAGGGTGGAGAAGGGGGACATATTAGCCGTCCTATCCACAGGTGCCTACAATTATTCCATGTCCAGCAACTATAATAGGATTCCAAGGCCTGCCGTAGTCATGATTAGGGAGGGCAAGGACAGATTAATAGTTAAGAGGGAGACCTATGAAGATTTACTGAGAAATGATATATAGGAGGGATAAGATGAAAGTTTTTATCAGTGTAGATATTGAAGGCATCACCGGTGTAACCAACTGGAATGAAACGGAACTGGGTCACAATGAATATACTTGGGCAGTAGACCAAATGACGAGGGAAACCATTGCCGCCTGTGAGGGAGCTATAAGGGCGGGGGCTAGGGAAATCATCGTAAAGGACGCCCACGATTCAGCTAGGAATTTGGACATTAGGAGGCTGCCTAGGGAGGCATCTGTAATTAGGGGCTGGACCTCGTCGCCCGAATCCATGATGGCAGGGATTGACAGTTCCTTCGACGCCGCTGTTTTCATAGGCTATCATGCTGCAGCAGGGGAGAATGGCAACCCCCTTTCCCATACCATGGACAGCCAAAGATGTAGCTGGATGAAAATTAATGGTCAAATAGCATCGGAATTTACATTAAATACCATGATTGCCGCATATCATAAAGTACCAGTAGTATTTTTGTCGGGGGACAAGATGCTTTGCGATAACAGTAAAAAACTCCTTCCAAATATTGAGACCGTGGCTGTGAAATCAGGCTCAGGTGGTGCCACTTTCAATATTCATCCGGAGGAGGCCTGCCAGCTTATAAGGGATGGGGTAGACAAGGGCCTGAAAAAACTGGATAAGTGTAAATTAGACCTAGAGCCAGGTCCAAAGTTAGAAATAAGATTTAGATACCATCAGGACGCTAGTAGGGCAAAGTACTATCCAGGAGTAAGGGAAATAGACGATTATACAGTGGAATACAGTGCCGTAGACATGCAGGACCTAATCACTGCAAGGATGTTTATACTTTAGAAAAATTTACAAGTGCTTTAAATCACCAAAGTATATGATATAATATACATGTGGATTTTCAAAGGTAGTTAAAGGAGATGCATTTATATGAAAATTAAAGATATAGAACTTGGATTGATATCAGTACCCCTTAAAAAGCCTTTTAAGACAGCCCTTAGGACAGTAGACAGTATCCAGGATATTGTAGTTATAATAACTACAGATACTGGCCATGTAGGCTATGGAGAAGCTGCACCGACAGCGGTAATTACTGGAGATACCTTGGGCTCCATAAGGGCTGCCATTGAAGGCTATATAAGGCCGCAACTATTGAATCTCGAAATTGAAAACCTAGAGGAAATATCCAAGCGAATAGATGGGGCCTTGATAGGCAACAACAGTGCCAAGGCAGCAGTGGATATTGCTGTATACGATCTCTTTGGCCAATACCATAATGCACCCCTGTACAAGATTCTGGGAGGCTACCGCAAGGAGATTGTTTCAGACCTGACCATATCCGTCAATTCACCTGAAGAAATGGCCAGGGATAGCATTGAGGCCATAGACTTAGGCTACAAGACCTTAAAAATAAAGGTGGGCATAGACTCGCAAATAGACATTAGGCGGATTGAGGCCATTAGGCAGGCTGTAGGCTATGATATAGATTTAAGGTTGGATGCCAACCAAGGTTGGAAGCCAAAGGAAGCAGTTAGGATAATTAGACAAATGGAGGACAAGGGATTTAATATAGAGCTAATAGAACAACCTGTTTTTGCCAAGGATCTGGAGGGCCTAAAATACGTAACAGACAATGTACATACACCTATACTAGCTGATGAAGCTGTATTTTCTCCAAGAGATGCCATGGAAATCATCAAAAATAGGGCTGCAGATTTGATTAATATAAAGTTAATGAAGACTGGTGGAATTCACAATGCCTTGAGGATTATCTCTATGGCAGAGATTTACCATGTGGAATGTATGATTGGATGTATGCTGGAAAGCAAGTTAAGTGTCAGTGCAGCAGTTCATTTAGCCGCAGCCAAATCCATTATTACAAAGATAGACTTAGATGGGCCCCTGCTCTGTAGCCAAGATCCATTTGAGGGAGGGCCTGATTTTAATAATTCCACAATTAGCCTAAGTGAAGAACCAGGACTAGGTTTTAAATCCATAGCCAATTTGAAAACACTGGGGAAGGAGGGCAGTTTGTTTCTAATGGATTAGTTAATAATAAAAAGGGGGAGAAAGATGAAAAAGTTATTAGTATTGACTTTGATAATTGTCATGGTTTTATCAGCATGTACACCTAAGGCACCTGAAGTTTCCACTCCAGAACAGCCGGGCTCAACAGACACTCCAGATACGCCGGCTCCAAAGGGGCCAGTAGAATACACAGTCTTGTATTCAGGTGAGATAACAACACTAAACTATCTAGTTACTGCAACTACCAATGAATTTGGTCTTGCTGCAAACATGGTAGATAGTTTAATCGACTTTGACAGATACGGTGTTGCTACGCCGGGTTTGGCAACTGAATGGAAAAGCTCAGATGACGACCTAGTTTGGACCCTAAAGCTAAGAGAGGGAGTCAAATGGGTTACCAACAAGGGAGAAGAATATGCAGAAATGAAAGCCCAAGACTTTGTTGACGCTGCCGAATATTTACTAGATCCTAACAATGAATCAAAAACTGCAAACATATTCTATAGTGTAATTGAGAATGCTGAGGAATACTACGACGGAGACATAAGTGATTTTAAACAAGTAGGGGTAAAGGCCTTAGACGACTACACCTTGGAATATACACTTAAGAGCCCAACTCCATACTTCCTTTCCATGCTAAACTATGTATGCTTCCTACCTGCTAATGGGGATTTCTTGGAAGAAACAGGAGAGCTGTTTGGAACAGATAACGAATACTTCTTGTACAATGGGGCCTATATTATGGAAACCTTTGAGCCTCAGACTAGAAGGGTACTGGTCAAGAACCAAAACTACTGGGATAAGGACAATGTCTTTATAGACAAGATAAAGATGACCTACAATCAAGAAGCCGCTACCTTGGGACCAGAGCTATTCCTACGTGGAGAAATCGACTATGCAGATGTACCTGCATCCCTAGTAGAAGAGTGGATGAAGGACCCAGAAAAGAAAGACATGATTAGGCCAAATAGAACTAGTTTCTACACATACTTCTATGCCCTGAACTTTGATCCAAAGTTTGAGGCCGAATACGAGCCAGATAATTGGAAGATTGCTGTAAACAACAAGAATTTCCGTAAATCTCTCTTCCACGGCCTAAATAGACTATCTGCAATGACCACTGAAGAACCATACAATCCAGAACAAAAACTGTCAAATACCATAACACCTAAGAGCTTTGTCGACCTAGACGGTGTAGACTACACAGAGCTAGACATACTAAAGGCCTTTACAAATACAGACTCATTTGACGAAGAACTAGCCAAAAAATACAGAGATGAGGCAAAGAAGGAACTAGAAGGAAAGGTTAAGTTCCCAGTAATTGTATACATGCCATTTAACTCAGGCGGTACCGAGTGGGGCAATAGGGTACAGGTAATAGAGCAGCAAATGGAGAACCTACTGGGTACAGATTATATTGACATCAGAATAGATGCAAAGCCACCTACAAACTTCTTGGCAGAGGTCAGAAGGTCGGGCAAATACGCCTTCCTAGAGTGTAACTGGGGACCAGACTACGCTGACCCTGAGACCTACACAGATCCATTCTTCCCAGGCGGGACCTACAATTTCCCAGAATTTGCACAGGCCTATACGGAAGCCAATGGGGAGAAGGTCTATACAAATCTAGCCACAGCTGCTAGAGCAGAAGTTCACGACATTGGCGAGAGATATGAGTTGTTTGCCGAAGCAGAGGCGTTTTTAATTGAAGAAGCCTTTGTAGTTCCCTATTCTTTAGGTGGGGGAGGCTACTCTGCCAGCAGGTTGAACCCATTTGAATCCCTCTACTCTCCATTCGGAGTTTCAGCTGAAAGATACAAGGGCCAAAAAGTATTAGATAAGCCCATGAATACAGAGGACTATGTAAGAGAACTAGAGAAATGGGAAAAAGAACGTGCAGAGGCTCTAAAGAACCAATAATACAAGAAATTAGTCATAGAACCTAGGAATACTCTTCCTAGGTTCTATACTAGAACTTACTGTAGCCTCACTACATATTAGGGTTTTGTAAAAACCAATCGACCTATGGAAAGAGGGAGGAAAATGCTAAAATATTCAATTAAAAGGCTGTTACAATCTCTGCTTACCCTGTTTGTTATCATTACCTTAGTATTTTTACTTATGAGACTATTGCCGGAGGAAGGATATTTCGGGGATGCTTATGAGAAGTTGGATGTCTCACAGAGGGAAGCCATACTTACAAGCATGGGTCTAAGGGACCCGCTGCCAAAACAATTGCTCAACTTCTATATTAGACTAGCCAAAGGAGACTTGGGAAAGTCCATTACCTTCAGGCCCAAGGTTCCCGTAACCAAAATCATAAAGGATAAGGTCCCCTATTCCCTTTATTTTGGTCTAGCATCCATTGGCATATCCCTATTCATAGGTATATTTTTAGGTATTGCCATGGCTAGGAATAAGTCTAAGTTTTGGGACAAATTTGGCACTGGATATGTGGTATTTATAAGGGCTGTGCCTGCAGCCGTATATTTTTTATTTTTGCAGATTTTTATTACGGGGATATTCAAACTACCTATGTTATTCGACATAGATAAGCCCAAGACCTGGATATTACCCACCATCTCCATGTCCCTAGGCGGGATAGCCAGCTATGCCATGTGGATGAGAAGGTATATGGTGGATGAGCTAAATAAAGACTATGTAAAGTTAGCCAGGGCAAAGGGCCTTAGCAACAAGAGTATCATGGTCAGGCATGTATTTAGAAATGCCTTTGTACCCCTGGCACAATACCTGCCAGCGACTATCCTCTTTACCATTGCAGGTTCTATTTACATAGAATCCCTATACTCCATACCTGGAATGGGGGGGCTCCTAGTTGAGGTAATAAAGAGGCAAGATAACACCCTGGTTCAGGCCCTGGTACTCATCTACTCGTCAGTAGGTATTGTTGGGCTCTTCCTGGGGGATATTCTAATGGCCTTATTTGATCCTCGAATCAACTTGCAAAGAAAAGGGGGTGCCAGATAGTGGGAAAGCAAGCAGTGAAAAAACTTACTAAGGAATATGATGACAATCTGTTTGAGTTTGCAATATACGATGAGGAGGAGGCAAAACGCGGGGGCTATTCCAATTACTCCTATTGGAAGTCAACTTGGGAGGTATTTATAAGGAATAGGCTGGCAGCATTTCTTTTGATTTTAATAGTCGCTCTCTTGATATTTACAATAATTCAGCCCTATCTGCCAAATCAAAAGTCTCCCATTAAGATACACATAAATGAGGAAAATCAATTGCCCTTGAAAAACAATCCGCCTGACTCGGAGTTCTGGTTTGGCACCAATTCCATAGGTCAAGACCTGTGGTCTCGTGTATGGAGCGGGTCTAGGACCTCACTTCTCATTGGCATAATCGTAGGCATATGGGAGGCGGTGGTAGGAATTACTATTGGGGCCCTGTGGGGTTATGTAAGATGGCTGGATAGGCCAATTACAGAGATTTACAATATCATAGACAATATACCCAAGACCATAATCTTGATTTTGATGACCTATATCTTAAAACCCAGCATGACTACCATGATTATAGCAATCTGTTCGACTTCTTGGATAGATATGGCTAGGTTTGTGAGGAATCTCACCATAATCATAAGGGACAGGGAGTACAATTTGGCTTCAAAATGCCTAGGTACTCCAACCATGAGAATAATCACGAAAAACCTGCTGCCATATTTGGTATCTGTAATCATGCTGACCATTGCCTTGTCTATACCACAGACCATTGGCTATGAGGTATTCTTGACCTATATAGGTCTGGGACTCCCTATCAGCACTCCGTCCTTGGGGAATCTGATAAATGAGGGAAGGGTTTTAATACTTAATGCCTCTCAAAGGTATCAGTTGATATTTCCTTCCATTATTATATCCGTCATAACCATATCTTTCTATATCTTGGGCAATGTGTTTTCTGACGCAGCAGACCCTAAAAACCATGTTTAGGAGGCAGACCATGGAAGAGAAAAATATTATCTTATCCGTAAGGGATTTAGTTATTAAATTTAGGCTGAGAGGAGATGTGCTTACAGCTATTAGGGAAGCTTCTCTAGACCTATACGAGGGAGAGAGCCTTGCAATAGTAGGGGAATCTGGTTCAGGAAAGTCCGTATTCACCAAGAGTTTCATGGGTTTACTGGATGCCAATGGCTGGATTGACTCTGGCAGCATAGTATTTGAGGGTCAGGACATTTCCCAGTACAAGACTGAAAAGGATTGGTTGAAGATCAGGGGAGATAAGATTGCCATGGTATTTCAAGACCCAATGACATCTCTAAACCCCCTAAAGTCCGTAGGTAAACAGGTGCTGGAGGCCATAGAACTCCATCAAAATATAAGGGGCGACAAGGCCAGGAAAAAGGTAATTGAAATCTTGGAAGATGTGGGCATAGATGAGCCGGAAAAAAGATATAGGCAATTTCCCCATGAATTTTCAGGTGGTATGAGGCAGAGGGTAGTAATTGCCATTGCTATAGCCTGTAATCCGAGGATACTGATATGCGACGAACCCACTACTGCCCTGGACGTTACCATACAGGCCCAAATATTGGATTTGCTCAAGGCCCTGCAGGAAAAATACAATCTGACAACTATTTATATCACCCACGATTTGGGAGTTGTAGCCAATGTGGCAGATAGAATAGCAGTCATGTATGCGGGAGATATAATAGAGATTGGAAAATGTGAGGAGGTATTTTACAATGGCCAGCACCCCTATACCTGGGCACTCCTGTCCTCCCTGCCTCAGTTGGGCGTCAAGGGGGAAGACTTGTTTTCCATCAAGGGTACGCCGCCAAATCTCTTTTACGAAATAAAAGGGGATGCCTTTGCCCCCAGGAATCCAAGGGCCCTAAAAATTGATTTTCTTGAAAGACCACCATATTTTTCGGTCAGTCCAAGTCACAAGGCAAAGACCTGGCTATTGGATCCTAGGGCACCAGAGGTGCATCCACCTGAATCCATACAGGTATTGAGGCAGCAGTGGGAGGTAGAAAGCAATGGATAGAAAAGACAAGGAAAAGCTCTTGGAGGTAAAGAACCTTAGGGTTGAATTCGGCAGGAGAAAGAAAAATAAATTTGTCGCTGTAAAAGACGTAAGCTTTCATATATACAAGGGTGAAACCTTTGGCCTAGTAGGAGAGTCGGGATCTGGAAAGACCACCATAGGCCGGGCAATTATTCGCCTTAATGAAACTGCCGGGGGAGAGATTATCTTCGACGGAAAAAGAATCAACGGAAAAATAGACAAGGAGTTGGACAAGGAAATAACTAGAAGAATCCAGATGATATTTCAAGACCCTATGGCCTCCCTCAATGAGAGGGCCAAGGTTGACTATATAGTATCCGAGGGCCTATACAATCTTAAAAATTACAGGGATGAGAAGGAGAGAAAGGAAATGGTAGAAAAGGCCCTATTAGATGTGGGGCTCCTGCCTGAATTTCTCAGCCGTTTCCCCCACGAGTTTTCGGGGGGACAAAGACAGAGGATTGGGGTGGCCAGATCCATAGTAATGGAACCAGAATTAATAATCGCCGACGAACCTATATCGGCACTGGATGTATCCATTAGGGCACAGGTCTTGAATTTAATGTCGGAGCTTCAAAAGAAAAAGGGACTTACCTACCTATTTATTGCCCACGATCTATCAGTGGTTAGATTTATAACCGATAGGGTGGCAGTAATATACAAGGGGGAGATAGTGGAATTAGCTGCTACGGAAAAGCTCTATAGGCATCCCCTCCACCCATATACCCGGGCCCTTTTTTCTGCAATTCCCCACCCAGATCCTCGCAAGGAGAGGGCAAAGGTCCTAGAAATTTATGACCCTAGCTGCCATGACTATGAAGATAATCCGCCAAGATGGGTGGAAATAGAGGCAGAGCATTTTGTCCTAGCCAATGAGAGGGAACTGGATGTCTATAGGAAGATGCTGGAGAGCCCAGATGAGACCTATTCCCTTTAAATAATATGAGGTGAGAAGATGATTGATCTGATTATGGAGGAAGTAAAAAAGTTTGAAGGCCAAATATCCATAGTCCTAAAGGACCTGATAAATGACAAATGGATACTTAAATTCGAAGAGGATAAGGTCTATCCTTCTGCCAGCCTGATTAAGGTCCCCATAATGCTAGAGGCCCTTTTTAGGGCAAGGGATGGGGAGCTAAATCTAGAAAAAAAGATCAGTATCAAGGATGAGGATAGGGTGAACTACAGCATAATCTCTGACCTAAACATTGACAAATATAGTCTGCTGGATATAATTACCCTCATGATAATAGTCAGCGATAATGCGGCCACCAATGTCCTGATAGACCTATTGGGGTTTGACAAGATTAACCAAAGACTAGAGGCACTCAACTGTCGCCATACCATACTCCAGAGAAAGATGCTGGATTTCGACAGTGCAAGGGAAGGCAGGGATAACCTTACATCTGCCGGGGACATGGCCCTTATGATGGAAGGGCTCTATGACAAGACTATCCTAGGAGCCGAGTATTCGGACATAGCCATAGATATATTGCTCAAGCAAAAATATAAGGATAAATTGGGTCGCTATATATCTGAAGATGTCCCCATAGCCCACAAGACTGGTGAGCTAAGTAGGATTAGCCATGACGTAGGTATATTTTATTTGCCAACTGCCCACTACCTCCTTGGAATATTGACAAAGGACGTGGACAGCATTTATGGACAGAGAATAATAGGAAATATTTCAAAGATTGTATATACAAATTCAGTTGGTAAAGCAGATATGTAAATAAAAACTAGGAGGTGATGGATTTGAGTATAGAAAAATGGGGAATCTTATCAAAACCACTTGTAGCCATAAATTTGCATCCCCGATTTGACAGTCCATTGGCTGACGAAGGCCTGTATGGAATGATAGTAAAAATCCTGGAAGACAAGGGAGAGGGCTGGCATTATATCGAAACACACTATAACTACAATGGATATATACATGAATCGAATATGGTGATGGATGAAGATATGGTGGAAAGGTGGAGGCTAGAGGCGGATAAGATAATATACCATTCCCTAGCAGATGTGCTGCCAGAGGCCAAATATCAGGGCCATATAAGGTCAACCCTGACTAGGGGAGCCACCATAATAGTCACTGGTGAAAAAAAGGAGAGATGGGCAGAAGTATTGTTGGCAGACAATACAAGGGGCTGGGTAAGGTCTGATTTTATTGGAGATAAAATAGTTTCCCATGAGAAGGAGGACCAAGAGGGCCTGAGAAAATCCCTAGTAGATGCGGCAATGTCCTATATGGGGACCCAGTACAGATGGGGAGGGAAGAGTCCTCTTGGCATCGACTGTTCAGGGCTTTGCTCCATATCCTATCTACTAAACGGAATTATTATCTATAGGGACGCCCAGAGAAAGGATCAATATATGAGGCAGATATCCCTAGATGAGATAAGGCCCGGAGACTTGCTATTCTTTCCTGGTCATGTGGCCATGTATATAGGGGAAGACAAGTATGTACATTCCAGCTCCAATAACAATGGGGTCGACATCAATAGCTTAAACCCCAAAGACAAGAATTATAATGACTACCTGGCAAAAAACATAAGCGATATAGGAACAATTTTCTAAGACCTTGATATTTAAGGTCTTTTTATTTTTCTTTGGCCATTTTTGTAGTATAATCTTTGTATAGGTCAAACTAAGAATACAAGGGTGATACAATGGCATTTAAATCGGAAAACCATGTAAACATGTTTACAAATATGATGTCAGAGGGCTTTATCGTCATAGATAACAAGGGGAAGATAAAAATCTATAATGATAAGGCAAAGGAAATATTTAGCATAGCAAATACCCAGGGCATTAGCCATGAGAGGGGAAGGATTGAAAAGGGAGATATAGTGATAATAGCCGACAACTCCATGGGCCAGGACGACGGCAAACTCGACGCTAAATCACTGGAACTATTGGGCATCAAGGGTGCAAGGCTGGCGGAGGGAGATGCTGTCATAGCCATTGGCAGCTACAAGACCAGGGGAAGTTTTGAACCGGTCTTCAACAACCTGCAAAAAGACCACAAGGAAAAGGAAATGAACCTGGAGCTAGAGATAGAGGGTATCCAGATAGTTGTCAAGATAGATTTTGTAAATAGGCTCATTAGTATTGGTGTGGATAATAGAGACTACACCATGCCCTACAGGAGTGCCATTGGCCATACAGTTGTCCTAGATGGAGTCAGCAGACAGATGAAGTTTTACCAGGCCCATGGCTATACTGCAAGGGGGGAGAGCGTCAACGATTTGCTCAAGGGTAACAGCTACATGGCAAAGGGAGAGGGGACAGAGATTTTAGATGTAATAGGCAAGGATATATCTCAAATACATAAATCGGATTCCATGATAGAGCAATTTCTCAATGTTGCCATGGGAAGGGACATAATCTATATAGACCAATTCGAGGAGATTAACGGCATACCTACAATGTGTACCCTGCTGCCGGTGGAAGAGGATGGGAAGAGGATAGGTGCCGCCCTAAAGGTAGAGGATATTTCACAGATAAAAAAAGCCATAAGGGAAAGGGACTATGCCATCAGTAAGCTGGAACAGGCAGAAAACCTCCTCCTGGATGAAAAGGCACTGAGCCAGGCCTTTCCAAACTTTTCCGGCACCAGCCGGCAAATTGACAATGTAAAGAGAATGGCACTTAAGGCATCTAAAACCAATTCAAATGTCTTAATTTTAGGGGAGAGTGGAACAGGAAAGAGCATATTGGCAAAGGGAATACATAAAAACAGCAAGTACAAGGATAGGGGATTTACCTATGTCAACTGTGGGGCTATTCCAGGCAATTTGCTGGAGTCAGAGCTGTTTGGATACGAGAAGGGTGCCTTCACCGGAGCCCATTCACAGGGGAAAAAGGGTTTTTTTGAGATAGCTGATGGTGGAACCCTCTTCCTAGATGAAATAGGAGACATACCCCAAAGCCTTCAAGGGAAACTATTGGAAGCGATACAGGAAAAGAGCTTCTATAGGGTGGGGGGAATTGAAAGAATTAGGGTAAATATTCGCATTATCTCCGCCACAAATAAGAATTTAGAGGAGGAGATGTTAAAGGGTAGGTTCAGGGAGGACCTATATTATAGGATCAATGTCTTCCCCATATGGATACCCCCTCTTAGGGATAGGAAGGAAGACCTCATACCCTTGGTGGATTTTTTGCTTCCCAAAATATGCGATGAATTGGGAACTAAGAATAAGAGGATATCCAGCGAGGCCAAAAACCTCCTATTAAAGTATGACTGGCCGGGCAATATCAGGGAATTGGAAAACATACTTGAGAGGGCCGTAAACCTATCGGAGGGCGACAATATCCTTTCCAGACATATAGCCATGGGCAACAGGGCAGCTGAGGACAGGGGGGCCCATATAATGGACTTGAGGGCATATTTGGAGGATCAGGAAAGAAAAGCCATTGAGGAGGCCCTAGACCACTATGGGGGAAATAAGAGAAAGGCAATGGAGGCCCTTGGGGTCAGCAAGACCACATTCTATGAAAAATTAAAAAAATACCAAATCAAGTGATATTCTAATTTTTATATGCTAATTCATTTAGTAACTCTTCATTATATTTTCGCATAGTATATTAATGCAAAGAATATAAGAGAAGGGTGGGTAAAAATGAGCAATAATAGAACATGTCCAACTGGAAGTTTCCCCTATACAATTAAATCTGGGGATACTCTATACAAACTGGCACAAACATACAATACCACTGTAGAAGCCATAATGAGAATTAATCCGGGCATCAACCCAAATAATCTGCAGATAGGTCAGGTAATCTGCATACCTGGGACCACACCGCCTCCGCCATCAAGATGTCCTACGGGTACGTTTGCTTACACAATAAAATCAGGAGACACCCTATACAATTTGGCTATCAGGTATAACACCACTGTAGAAGCCATCATGAGGGTAAACCCGGGCATAGATCCAAACAATCTACAGATAGGTCAGGTGATCTGTATACCAGGAACAGCACCTCCGCCACCTCCACCAAGCACATGTCCAACGGGAAGTTTCCCCTATACAATTAAGTCTGGGGATACTCTATACAAACTGGCACAAACATACAATACCACTGTAGAGGCCATAATGAGAATTAATCCGGGCATCAACCCAAATAATCTGCAGATAGGTCAGGTAATCTGTATACCTGGGACCAGACCACCGACACCGCCGCCAACATGTCCCTCGGGCACATTTGCCTACACCATAAAGTCAGGGGACACCTTGTATAATTTGGCTATCAGGTATAATACCACTGTAGATGCCATCATGAGGGTAAATCCGGGCATAGATCCAAATAATCTACAGATAGGTCAGGTAATCTGTATACCAGGAGCAGCACCTCCGCCACCTCCACCATGTGATGGGCTTTACTATGCTGTAAGACCAGGGGATACCCTCTTTAGCATTGCAGCCATGTTTAACATTTCATTGGCTAAGCTAATGGAAGCCAATCCAGGTGTAGATCCCAACAACTTGAGAGTTGGCCAGCTAATCTGCATTCCTAGGGTAACGCCACCTCCCATACCTTGTCCAGGAGGGACAGTTTACACTGTAGGGCCAAATGACAATCTAGCTAGCATATTGTTGAGGTTTAATATTTCAGTAATGGACCTAAGGGCGGGAAATCCAAATGTCAACCTAGATATGTTGACACAGGGCCAGCAGTTGTGTATATTGCCCCATCAAGATAGGGGATGTCCCTGTCCTCCAGGCACAAGACAATATGTCATAGCAGAGGCAGATATTCCCCAAAGCGGATCGACCGTAGCGGCTCTGGCACAAAAATTTGGAGTATCTGTATCGGTGTTGATGACGGCAAACGCAAACTTATCGCCATCGGATTTTGTAGTAGGAAAGACAATTTGCGCACCAAATATGTAGGGGATATCCATCAGCCTAGCTGATGGATATTTCTTTGCAGAAAATGACCCACTTTGTAGGAATTTTGTAATTTAATTGTAACAACTATTAGTAAAAAATATGTTATAGTTTTTGTAGGAGCAAATAGATAAGGAAAGCGGTGAGCATATGAAAAGGACAAGGCATATCATATTGATTTTACTAGTATTTGTTTTAATCCTATCCCTGATAGGATGCAAAAAGAAAAATACTGATATAGAAGAGACAAAGAGGGAAACACCAGATCTTATCAGGGAGGAATCCAAAGATGAGAAGGCCAGAGATAGGTTGATGGCAGAGTTTGCAGAATTAATGGACAATAAGTCTTTAGATCTTTTAGTCGAATTTGCAGATTCAAATATAGGTAATTTTTCGTCAATTGAAGCTGACGAAATCCTGCTGGGCCTCCAGGAAATCCTAGAGGAGAATATAGCCAGGGGGGCTATCTTCAAGGACTATAGGGGTGAGTTGATGGAAATAGCAGGGGGGGAGATGTTTTTCCCTAGGGATAGGATTGGGGACATAGGAGACCAAAAGCTCAGGGCCGATATTGAAAGGGCATTTAAAAACAAGTACAAGCTAATCAATATGGAGGGTCAGTTTTATCCAGTAGTAGACTATGAAGAACTTAGGGCCTATGATGACTATGTGTCCAGTCAAGTAAGGGACTATATTGACATTAGGGCATCTATGTCCAATGAACCTATGGCCGTTGATGCGGCCCTGATAATTAGCTACGATAAATTGGCAGATAGGATACTACAGCTAGAAGACTATCTAAAGGACTATCCTCAGGGAAAGAAGTATGAAGAAATCCTCGGATTCTACGAGGACTGGCTATGGGTATATCTCAATGGCCTGCCCAATACGCCCATAGAGGATCAGGATACAAAGATTGTCTACAAGGATGTATATGAAAGCTACAAGAGGATAGGAAATACCAAGGATTCGGCTACAGGCCTGATTGTAAGCAAGTATATAGATAGGATTGGAGAAAACAAGGGTCTAATAGATGAGTCCATACTGGAAAAGAATACAGACCTTATAGATGAGGCCCTATTCCTCTTAAAGGCAAGTAAATAGGCAAAATAACCCCCTAGGGGGTTATTTTTAAAAATGTTATTATTTATGGTAAAAAGGGGTAATATATGTAATAAATAGATGAGGAGTGATAAGATGAGCGAATTGATTAACAATAGAGAGCATAGACAGGAAAAACTCAAGGAAGTAATCAAGGAATTACATGCCGGGAAAACTGTCGAGGAAGTGAAGGCCAAATTTGCCAAGGTCATTGAAGGGGTCACTGCCAAGGAAATTTCCCTAATGGAGGTTGAGTTGGTAAAAGAAGGCCTGCCAATAGAGGAAATTCAATACCTATGTGATGTTCATGCCGCAGTATTCAAGGGCTCCATAGAGGAAATCCACAATCCAGAGGAGGTACCTGGCCATCCAGTCTATACCATGAGAGAAGAAAATGAGGCCCTAGAAGACTTGATTGAGAATTCCATCAGGCCGAATTTAGATAGATTTAAGCAAGATGACTCAGAACAAAATAGATTTGCCCTCATAAATGACATAAATCTACTTTGGGATATAGACAAACACTATAGCAGGAAAGAAAATTTAATCTTTCCCTATCTGGAGAAGTACGGTATAACATCGCCCCCAAAGGTCATGTGGGGAGTAGATGACGAAATCAGGGCCCTAATCAAGGGTGCAAAACTAGCCCTAACCACCTACAAGGGCGATATGGGAGAAGTGGAAGAAAAGGTGGAAGAGGCCATAGACCAGGTAATTGAGATGATATTTAAAGAAGATAGCATACTGTTTCCAATGTGCCTAGATACCTTGACAGAGGACGAATGGATTAAAATATACAATGAGACAGAGGAAATAGGTTATAGCCTCATTGAGCCAAAGGAGAAGTGGAAAAGAGCCAGGGTAAACCTAGAGGAAAAGGCAGAGGAAGAGAGTGAAGGAGTAGACAAGGGCTATGTCAAGTTTGAGACAGGGATACTGTCAGCCAAGGAAATCAACCATATATTCAACTCTATACCAGGGGATATGACCTTTGTGGACAAGGACAATATAGTTAAATACTTTTCCCAGGGAAAGGAAAGGCTATTTGCTAGGACTAAAGCAGTAATTGGGAGGACTGTGGAAAATTGCCATCCACCTGCTTCAGTAAATGTGGTAGAGAAGATTGTAAATAGTTTTAAATCAGGAGAAAAGGACAGCGAAAGCTTCTGGATACAGATGAGGGATAAGTTTGTCTTGATTCAGTATTTTGCCGTCAGAGATGAAAATGGGGAATTCTTAGGTACCCTGGAATTTTCCCAGGACATAGCTCCCATCAAGGAGTTAGAAGGAGAGAGAAGGCTATTGTCAGAATAAGATAAGGAATTTCCTTATCTTATTCTTTGCTGCAATGTATCCGAAATGTAACCTATTTTCAATGTAATTGTAATTGTATTTATCTAGGAGATATAGTAATATAAAAGGTATACATTAAAAAGAGGTGTAATTGGTGAAGAAGAAATTTTTATTATCATTTATAATATCCCTACTTGTATTCTCCTTGATATTCATAGGCTTTGGGGAGAATATATTTCTAAGGGAAAAAACCACAATTGCCACAGATGGCAATGAAGAATTTGGAGACTTTGGCGAGGGAAACCTAGTAGAACCTAAGGTGAAGAATGAGATTTTATTTTTGCTAATGGGAGTCGATGCAAAAGACGTTAAAAAATCAAAGGGAACTCGTACAGATACCATGATGCTAATTAAGGTGAATTTTGATGATGGTGGCATAAGCCTACTCTCTATACCTAGGGATACCAGGGTGTCTGTCAGGGGCAAGGAGGATAAGATAAATCATGCCCATGCCTTTGGCGGAGTGGAACTAACCATGAAGACCACTAGGGATTTCCTAAACCTGGATATAGACTACTATGTGAAGATGGACTATAGGGCTGTCAAAGAGGTGGTTAACGCCATAGGAGGCGTAGATATAGATGTGCCTAGGGATATGAGATACAAGGATCCCGCTGCGGACCCACCCCTTAATATAAATATAAAGAAGGGCTTTCAAACCCTCGACGGAGATCTGGCCCATGACTTTCTCAGGTATAGGTCCGGTTATACAGATGGGGACCTGGGCAGGATAAAGGCACAGCAAATGTTCATGAAAGAGTTTGTAAAGCAAACCCTGAAGCTTAAAAATATTGTACAGTTACCAAAAATCATCAATAGCTATTACGATTATGTGGAGACTAATATTCCCCTAACTACGATGTTGAAGGGGGCTACATCTGCCAAAAAGATTGATATGGAAAACATGAGAACAGGCACAATTCCTGGAAGCGATAAGAAAATTAAGGGTGTAGATTACCTGATTTACAATGCTCAGGAAACAGAAGCCATAGTTGAGGAGATGTTTGGGGACTATTTATTAGACAATAGATAGAGGTGTAAACATGAGAAAAATTCGAAAAAGAGAACATTTAGAGAATTATTTCAGGGCAACATATAGGGGGAATACCCTCTTGGAGGATGTGTTTTTGGAGCACAACTCCCTGCCAGAATTGAGTATAGATGATATTGATACAAGGGTGAAATTTTTAGGGAAAACTGCAGATTATCCCATTATTATCAACGCTATGACGGGAGGCACTGACTTTTCCCAGGAAATAAATCGAGAATTGTCTTTAATTGCCAAGGCCTTTAATATTCCCATGGCTGTGGGCTCTCAAACCATTGCCCTATGCGAAGGAGATGAATGTAGAGACTCCTTTCAGATAGTCAGGGAAAACTTGGGGGAGGATGGAATCGTCATTGCAAACCTAAGTGCCCGAGCGGGCCTAGAGGATGTAAATATTGCCTTGAATATGATAAATGCAGATGCCATACAGCTCCACCTGAATCCAGCTCAGGAAATAGTCATGTTCGAGGGAGACAGGGACTTTCGAGGTATTCTTGAAAACATAGAGAATATTGTAAAGAAGGTCGATAGGCCAGTTATAATAAAGGAAGTTGGCTTTGGCATATCAAAGGACGTGGCAGAGAAGCTCTATGATATTGGCGTAAGAAATATAGATATATCCGGGTCAGGGGGAACAAATTTCATTGAAATAGAAAATATAAGAAGTAAGGAAATAGACCTCTCAGATATATTTAGTTGGGGAATACCTACGGCCTTATCCCTTATCAAGGCTAGGGAACTGCCAGATGACCTGCTCCTGATTGGAAGCGGCGGCATCAGAACAAGTATGGATATAGTGAAGGCATTGGCAATAGGGGGCGACCTAGTAGGTATATCAGGTGAAATATTGTCATACCTACTCCATGGCGGCTATGAAAATGCCAGGGACTATTTGGATGCTACCATACACAAGATGAAAATACTCATGCTATTATTAGGTAGAAAAAATATAGAAGAATTAAAGGCAACTGAATACAAATTGACGGGGAGATTAAGGGAATTAGTCTAAAAACCTCCAGCGCCTTCCCGTCGGCGCAAATTAGCAAGGCAAATAACTGCCTTGTTTTTTTATTTAACAAAAGACAGGAAAAGAGGAGAATTTTTCAGTTGTCTTCCATATAATGCAATAGGGAGTTAATGCGACATAGTTTAAAAATAATCTATCATTGTCTAATGGGGACAAAAGAGCTATAATATATATTTAAGAACTAGAAATGGGAGGAATGATCATGGGATTAATCGTTGGCATAGTAGGAGCTACTGGAGCCGTGGGACAAAAAATGTTAGAAATATTGGAAGCTAGGAATTTATCCATTGATAAACTTAGGCTTTTTGCATCGGAAAGATCTGCGGGCAAACAAGTAAAATTTAATAATATAGAGATTGAGGTTGAACTATTGACAAAGGAGGTTATGAAAGACAAATTTGATTATCTACTGTTTGCAGCCGGTGGAGCAATATCAGAAGTATATGCACCTATTGCGGCCCAGGCTGGAAATATTGTAATAGATAATTCATCTCACTTTAGGATGGTGGATAAGATACCTTTAGTTGTGCCGGAGATAAATGGGCATATACTAAAGGGATATAAGGGTATTGTCGCCAATCCAAATTGTTCAACTACTCAGATGGTCATGGCCATAGCGCCATTACATAAGGAATACGGTATTCAAAAACTTGTGGTATCCACATATCAGGCCGTATCAGGTAGTGGTTATAGGGCCATAGATGAGTTGAAAAATCAACTAGAAGACGAAAGTTATCCAAATAAGGTATATACGAGAAAGATTGGTAGAAACTGCATTCCACATATAGATGTATTCAATGAAAATGGTTTTACCAAGGAAGAGCTAAAGATGGTATATGAAACTCACAAGATTTTGGAAGATGACAGCATAGAAATAAACCCAACAGCCGTAAGGATACCAGTATTCTATGGTCACAGTGAGTCCATATATTTAGAGCTTAAGGAAGAGGCCGATGTGGAAGAAATCAGGAATTTGTTAGGCAGGACTGAAGGCATTATAGTAGAGGATGAACCTTGGGAAAACAAATATCCTACTCCGCTGGAGGCAGCGGGAACTGATTCAACCTATGTAGGCAGGATAAGAAAGGATATTTTCAATCCAAGGGGCTTGTCCCTATGGGTAGTAGCAGATAACCTTAGAAAGGGTGCAGCTACTAATGCCATTCAGATCTTGGAGAAGATGGAAAATATTAAGATGGAGGGATAGTATTGTTTAGAGGAGCAGGAGTCGCCATAGTCACACCCTTCAGAGATGGAAAGTTTGACGTGGAGGCATATGAAAACTTAATAGAATTTCAAATTGATAATGGCACACAGGCCATAATAGTTTTAGGTACTACAGGAGAAGCTTCGACAATAGATTCTGAGGAGAAGGGGCTGATTATTGCAACAGCCGTTGAAAAGACAGATGGGAGAGTACCCATAATTGTAGGGGTAGGCTCAAATTCCACAGAAATAGCTATAGAGAATACAAGGCAGGCAGAGAGCCTGGGAGCAGATGGGGTACTTTTAGTCAGTCCCTACTATAACAAATGCACCAACAATGGACTGATTGCCCACTTCACAGAAGTGGCAAATTCCACAAAACTTCCAGTTATCATCTACAATGTGCCCGGCAGAACTGGGGTAAATATACCGCCAGAGGTAAACCTAGCCATGTCGAAGGTGGAAAACGTCATAGGCGTAAAGGAAGCCAGTGGAAATATATCCCAGATACTGGAGATAAAGAGATTGGTACCAGAAGATTATTTGATATATTCAGGCAATGACGATCAGGTAATACCCATATATGCCTGCGGAGGTCATGGAGTGATTTCGGTGGCGTCCAATATAATACCAAAGGAAATGCAGGAAATGTGTCAGGCATTTATGGATGGAAAGATAGGGGAGGCCCTAGGATTGCAATTGGAATACAAGAAATTGATAGACCTACTCTTCTCAGAAGTGAACCCAATACCTGTAAAGGCTGCCCTGGCAGAGATGAAATATATAGAGGACGAATTGAGACTGCCTCTTACATCTATGGAGGAGAAAAATAGGATTAAACTAGTACAAGAGATGAAAAGGGTAAACATTCTCTAGGAGGTATTTATGAACCTACTAATTAATGGAATAAGAGGAACTATGGGAAGTAAGATAAAGGAGCTGGCATTGGAAGACAGCTACTGGACCAATGTCTATGGATTGGACAGGGAGACACCCCTTCCGCCTAGGGGAATCGATATTGATGTATTAGTGGACTTTACCCACCCTTCGTCCCTAGATAAGCTACTTAGCCTGGCCCTAGATAGGAAGCTGGCCCTAGTAATAGGTACGACGGGCTATGACCATGGGCAATTAGAATCCATAAGGAAGGCAGCAGAGTCGATTCCCATATTACATGCCACCAACATGTCTCTAGGAATGAACTTGCTATTTTCCCTAGTGGAGAAGGCAGCAGCCAGCCTCAAGGATAAAACAGATATAGAAATAGTAGAAGCACATCACAATAGAAAGAAGGATGCACCCTCGGGGAGTGCCACCAGCATAGTGGAGGCCATTGAGAGGGGCCTAGGTGAGAAAAGAAAGCACCAGCATGGTAGGCAGGGAGAATGCCCAAGGGAGAAGGGGGAAATAGGCATCCATGCCCTAAGGGGAGGAAATATCGTAGGCTATCATGAGGCCAATTTCATAGGGGAATTAGAGTCCCTTAAGATAGTCCATGAGGCCTTTGATAGGAAGGTATTTGCCCAAGGAGCCCTGGAGGCCGCCAAATTCATCATAGGAAGGGAAGCAAAACTATACAGCATGAAGGATGTATTATAAAAAATGAGCCAGCGGGGACGGTTCTCGCTGGCTCATTTTTGAATAGAGCTGTGGATGAAATGTGGACAAATTGTGGATAATTAAGAATACCTTTATCTAAAGGGGGGAATAAATTGAAAAACAAGGTCTTACATATACTAAAAAATACCCCTGACTATATATCGGGAGAAGAAATATCAAAGGAGTTCCATATGACCAGAGCCGCCATATGGAAGCATATAAAATCTCTGAGAGAGGAGGGCTATGTAATTGATTCCATGCCCAGCAAGGGATACAAGCTGATTTCCTCGCCGGACTTGCTAATATATGAGGAAATTGAAGAGTATCTAGATAGCAAATTCATAGCTAGGAATATCCTCCACTATGATTCTATTGACTCTACCAACAAGAAGGCAAAGGAAATTGCCCCTATT
>JBBAEY010000012.1:0-32602 GCA_041655755.1 Tissierellaceae bacterium | reverse complement strand
ATCATATCTAGGTGTGAAATATATCTCAAGTATCCTTTTTTATTAAATTTTACTCTTAGTATCAAAATTTACCCCCCTCATGCTACAGTCTTTTATGCCGCAGGCCTTGCATCCAAGTCTGCAATCATCTGTTATCTTCTCCTCTAGGGATTTATTGTATTCTCTTTTCAGGTATTCTTTCGATACACCCGGGTCTATAAAATCCCAGGGAAGAATTTCATCTAAATCCCTATTTCTCAGGGCATAAAAATCTCCATCTATATTTAATTCTTCCATGGCCTCTATCCAGGCCTCGTATTTAAAATGCTCTGACCAGCCGTCAAATTTACAGCCCTTTTCCCAGGCCCTCAATATCAATTCTGAAATTCTCCTATCTCCACGGGATATTATGGCCTCCATATAGGATAACCTTGGATCGTGGAAGGTAAATTTAATCTTATTGTCCTTTATGCTGTTTTTTACCAAATAGGCCTTCCTGTAAAAGTCCTCTATACTATCTTGGCCCAGCCATTGAAATGGGGTAAAGGGTTTTGGCACAAAGCAGGATGCAGAAGTTGTAATCTTCAGATTTCCCCTTCTCTGCTCCCTTGGCGTCTCAAAAAATAAATCTTTAACCCTATAGGCTAGATTCCTTATACCCAATACATCCTCATCGGTTTCAGTGGGCAAGCCTATCATGAAGTATAGCTTTACTGTCGACCAGCCCTCTTTAAATATTCTAGTCACAGTATTTACAAGATCTTCTTCTGTTACCCCCTTGTTAATTACGTCCCTAAGCCTTTGGCTACCCGCCTCTGGTGCAAAGGTTAAACCCGATTTCCTAACCTTTTCAATTTCCTGTAATATATCAACTATAAATGAATCTAATCTGAGGGATGGCAGGGATACTCCTACCTTTTTCTGCTCAAATTGCTCCATTAACTTTTCTACTAATAGGTAGAGGTCAGAATAGTCACAGGAGCTAAGGGAGGATAGGGAGACATTTTCATAGCCCGTATTCTCCACCAGGCTCTCTGCCAATTCCACCAGCCTATCAACAGATTTTTCCCTGACTGGCCTATATATCATACCAGCCTGGCAAAATCTACATCCCCTGGTACAACCTCTGAATATTTCCATTATGACCCTGTCGTGCACAGTTTCTATATAGGGTACCACCATGGTTTCCGGTGAAAACATGCTGTCTAAATCCCTTACCATTCTTTTCTTGATTTTTTCCGGAGCTTTTGAATTTATAGTTTCCCTCGATTTTATTGTACCATCTTCATTGTAGTTGACTTCATAAAATCTAGGTACATAAATCCCCTCTATGGCCGTCAGAGCCTCTAAATACCTTTCCCTATCCCAATTTTCTTCCTTGAACTTCTCATAGAGTTTTAATACTTCTAGGGTTACTTCCTCCCCTTCGCCAATTACAAAAAAATCTATGAAGTCTGCCAAGGGCTCTGGATTGTAGGCACAGGGCCCACCTGCCACTACTAGGGGGTCCTTGTCACTCCTGTCCCTGGCACGCAGGGGTATATCAGCCAAATCCAACAAATTCAATATATTTGTATAACTCATTTCATACTGTAGGGTAAAACCTAGGAAGTCAAAATTCCTTATTTCCTCCTTGCTTTCCAGACTGAAAAGAGGGAGTTTCTCTTTTCTCATCTCCTCCTCCATATCTGTCCAGGGTGCAAATACTCTTTCACAGGCATAATCCTTTTCATTGTTTATCAAATTATATAATATATGAAGTCCTAAATGAGACATGCCCACATCGTATATATCTGGAAATGAAAAGGCGAACTTTACCTTTGCACTATTTAGGTCCTTTTCTATGGAATTTTGCTCCATTCCAATGTATCTAGCCGGTTTTTCTACCTTTTTTAATATCTTATCCAAGGTCTTAATGTTTATCATCTGTTTCCACCTTTCATTATTCTAGTACTATATTAACATTTTTGTATATTTTTTAATAGGGCTAGATTTACCAAATTAAAACCTCGGGATTCCCCAAGGTTTTAATTGTTCAACTCCTATTTTAGATAGGTCTGTCAACTTTTTTATGCCCTCCACTAATTTCTTGCTATCCTCTTTGAATATAAAATCACGGTCTATATTCCTATTCAAGAAAGCTATTATTTGCTTGCTGGTGTCGTTGTCGATTGTCTTCATGATATAAACAAGAGATAGTAGGGCCAAAACTATTATAATCTTGTTAATTTGACTGTTGAGTATACTGTTAATCATGGCATTTGAACTTCTTTTTTTATTCACCTTCATCACCCCACTATATATTATTTACTTGGGGTAGATTTTATACCAAATTAATAATCCTTGATTGTAAAAGGAGACTCCTTGGGCAAGTTAAATATTCCCTTTAGCTTTTCTGTTACATATATGGATTTGTCCTTGCTAATAAATATTGCCTCGATGTCCTCCAGTCCATTAACAAAATCCATCCCCTCATCTAAGCCCATTACAAACACGGTTGTAGACAGGGCATCTCCGTCTATGGATTTGTCAGAAATTATGCTTATCCCTGTCAAGTCATTATCAGCCGGATAGCCTAGATAGGGGTCTATGATGTGATTGTATCTTTTCCCTTCAAAGGTGAAAAATCTTTCATAATCACCTGAGGTAACCACAGATTTATCTGATACTTCAACGACCCCAGCATAGCTTCCAGTCGGATTGAAGGGATCCTGTATGCCTATTAGCCATTGCACCCCCTGATCCTTCTCTCCATGGATAAATAAATTACCTCCCAAATCGACAATAGCCTTTTCGACCTTGTTTTCAATGAGTATTCTCCTTGCCTCGTCAGCAGCATATCCCTTTACAATGCTGCCTAAAACCAATTTCATACCCTTTCTCTTCAAATATACCTGATTATTGTCTAATAGCTCCAGATCCTCGTAGCCAACTAGGGATCTTGCTTCTTCTATCTCTTTTTCGCCAGGTATGAAATCCCTTTCCTTTTCTTCTGCCTTTACATCCCAAAGATCTACCAGGCTTCCTATGGTAGGATCGTAATTGCCCTTTGATAGCTCCGCATAGAAGATAGCCCTTTTGATGACCTCATAGGTGTCTGAGTTTACTGTCACAGGTTGAATTCCTGCATTGTCGTTGATTTTGCTCACATCTGATGCCTCTATATGGGAACTCATCCTATCTTCTATTTCCTTTAATCTTTCAAAAACCTTATCTAGTATCTTGTCTTTTTGATTGTCGTATATCCTGACGGTCATTACAGTGTCCATCAAAAAATCCGTCTTCGATATATAGTTTAATTTCTGAGAAGAGTCTGCCGTGCATCCCGTCAAAAACAGCCCTAAGGCCAGAACTAAAATTGCCAGTTTCCTAATGTCTCTTTTCATCACCTAATCACTCCCATTTACATAAAAAACCCTAACTAAGAGTTAGGGTTTTATTATTTCCTATTTTGCTGAACTTAATGCTTCATCTACAAGTTCTAGTACTAGGCCTCTAGTTGATGTTGCACCTGTTATAGCATCTACATCAAGATTTTCTGTTCCATTGTTGTCAATTATCATCTTGTGTAATTCTTCTGCTACTTCCATTGGACGAGGATATGGGTAATTATCTGTTGATTTCCTGTCGCCTTCTTTAGCATCTTCTGTGTCTTCTATTGCTAATTCTGCATAGTCAACACCTACTATTTGACCATCTTGAACTCTAACACTAACTTGTGCTAACCAACCGTGGCTGTCTTCATCTGCAACAGCTTCGTATAGGCCGTCCTTGTAAACTGGTTCGTATGTCTCGCCTTTTGCAGCTTTTTCTAAGGCTACAGCTACTATTTCCTTGAAGCTGCCCTTAGTTGAAGTAGCACCTGACACTGCATCATAATCGATTGCATCTAGGTCCTTCTTGTCCATAAATTGTTCGTTTAGGTTTGCAATTACTGCAATACCATCTGCATAAGCATAGTTGTCAGGATTCTTTGCTTCACCTGAATCTGATAGATATTCATTGAAGTCAAACTCTGCAACTTGTCCACCACTTACTTCCAATTTAACCATTTGATAATTTCCATGGTCGCTAACTGGGTTCTTTACTAGATAAGTACCATCTACTAGGTCTCCTGCTTCTACTTCTGTTGAATCAACTGGCTTGCTGCTTTCATCAACTGGAGCTTCTTGCTTTGTACAACCTGCAAATACCCCAACCATTAACATTAACACCAATGCTAAGGCTAAAAATCTCTTACTCATAATATTTTCTTCCTCCTGTTTATTAAAATATATTCATTTGTTTTACCATTCATTATTATATCTTATAGTTTAGAATTTATCAATACCTTTTTTTAGAATTTATTTCATCTTGACAATAGGTATGTTGGCAACCAGAGCCGAAATAGTGGTGCTATCCACATCTCGCTTCATCCTAGTAAGCTTTATATCCAAGCCTTCCTCATCTATTTCTGCATACTCGGATATGACTCTTATGATATCGCCCTTTATCATATCTAAAAATTTAGGTGAGAGGTCAGCCCTATCGTGGACTAATACCAGCTTTAGCCTCTCCTTTGCCACATTTTTGCTCTTCTCTTCCTTTTTAGTGAATAGCCTTAAAAGATCCATGGTCTCCCCCCTATTTACCAAACAGTAGTTTAAATACCTTGCTAAGTTTTCCTTCTTGATTGTCATCTAAATCCAATAATTCAATCTCTTCTCCTCTTATTCTTTTGGCAATATTGTTAAAAGCCCTTCCAGACAAGGTTTTCCCATCTATGACAACGGGTTCCCCCTTGTTTGTAGATATGACTATAGCCTCATCATCGGGGACAACTCCTAGTAAATCGATGGCCAATATGTCGATTATATCGTCAATATTCATCATGTCCCCTCTCTTTACCATTTCCTGCCTTATCCTATTGATTAAGAGCTTGGGATTGTAGAGGCCCTTTGATTCTAGTATGCCAATGACCCTGTCTGCATCTCGGACAGCCGATATCTCTGGGGTCGTAACGATTATAGCCATATCTGCCCCTGCTATGGAGTTTTGGAAACCCTGTTCAATGCCTGCAGGTGAGTCTATGATTATGTAATCATACTCCTTTTTCAAATCGTTAATTAGCTCGAGCATTTGCTCTGGACTCACAGCAGATTTATCCTTTGTTTGCGCTGCTGGCAAGAGATATAATTTTTCAAATCTTTTGTCCCTAATTAGAGCTTGTTTCAATCTACAGTTTTTCTCCACTACGTCTACAATATCGTATACTATTCTGTTTTCAAGGCCCATCACGACGTCTAAATTCCTAAGGCCTATATCTGCATCTACAACCACAACTGAATAGCCAAGAATTCCAAGGCCTGTCCCAAGATTTGCAGAGGTAGTTGTTTTACCAACACCACCTTTACCCGAAGTGATAACTATGGCTGTTCCTAATTTTTCTTTATCCATACTATTTCCTCCCTTTGATTATTTATTAGGTAGATAAGGTTCAATAATTACCTCTCCAGCCCTTATTCTTGCTATTTCTGGCAGATTATAGGTCTCTGTAACACCATCAGGCGGCCTTGAAATCTTGTTTCCTATCCTCAACTGCGTTGGCTGCAAAACATAGGCAGCTACTATGGAATCGTGATTTCCGCTTATTCCCGCATGGGCTACTCCCCTCAATGTCCCTAGTACAATTATATTTCCCCCAGCCTGTATAAGGGCCCCTGGATTTACATCTCCTATGATGACAATATTCCCCTGGAAGTTTTCAATTTGACCGGACCTCAAGGTACCCTTGATAAATCTGGTCATACCTGTGTCAATCCCCTGAAATATTTCACTTTCAACTGCTTCAAACTTCTCCTTGTCTGATGATTTAGCTATGGTTTCAGGTAGGTCTTCCTCTGAAACCAGAAAATCATACCTATATCTTAACACATATTTCAGCTCTATTAGATCCTCTGGAGACATCTTGTCGGATTTAATACCAAGGAGTTTGGTCCCCCTATAAAAATCATAGGCAGTTTTCATCTTTCTCTCCAATTCCTCCTTGACTGCTGAGAGGTCCTCTTCGTTTACATTTACGAAAATTCCCTCCTTTACCCCCTTGAATTCTACGCTTTCTTTTTTCAACTTCTAATACCTCCAAATTTTGAGAAGCTATTTACTCTATTTTATCAATGAACTAATAAAAGGTAATGATTCTTTGGTCCCAACTGCGTTAAATCCTAAATATTCAGCTATTATATCCCTTACCATCGGTCCGGCGTAGCTACCGCTTCCACCTTGGAATATAACCGATGCCACGGCAATCTCCGGATCGTCATATGGGGCAAAGGCTACAAACCATGTAAAATCGTCATAGCTTTCTCCAGTTACAGGGTTTGTCCCGGATTTTTGTGCCGTACCTGTCTTTGTACCCGCCGTGGCAGGCAAACTGTTAAATACTCTCCTGACTGAACCCTCTGTAGTTACCATCAACATGCCCTTTTTTACATGCTCTAGGTTTTCGTAATTGTTCAGCTCAATCTTCTCTGATTCCAGTTGGTTTTCCAGTATTATCCTGGAGTTATTGTAGTTTTTTACGCTATCAATTAGGGTGACCTTGTTTCTGTATCCACCGTTTGCAATGGTTGCTATATAGTTGGCCATCTGTATGGGGGTATAAGAGTTGTGTCCCTGACCAATGGTGACATTTAAGGTATCTGCAATAGACCATCCTGCCTGATTAATATAGCTATACTTTATTTTATCTGCTAGGCCTTCCCTCTCTCCGCTTAGCTTTTTCTCCGGGTATAGTCCAAAATTATCCAATCTCTTAACTACCTCTCCCCTGCTAAGAGGCTCCTCAAACTCTACCCAGCTAATTATTTCCTCAATTATCCCCGCAAGGGCCACTTCGTCCAGGTCAAAGTCTTCCTTTATATAGTCCCTGATATTCTTCTGCAAAAATGACTTTAACAGGGCCTTGGTATTGATTATCTTCCTTTGGGGATTTGGAACTCCCCCCGAGGTTTCGGCAGGTATGTTTATTTCAATCCCAGTTTTATCATTTAGTCCCAATTGTTTGGATAGGTTTACTATATCCTCGATTTCTACCTTGACGCCTATGCTTTCTCCTGTCCTCTGATTCCTTCCAATGGCTAGGGTATAGAAAAAATAGTTACACGAGTCCCTAATGGCCTCATATACATTTTCGTATCCGTGGGTAGACCTACTTTGGTTCCAAAGCCAACAGGCTGGCCTATAATTTCCTATCTCTACATAGCCCATGTCCCTAATCTTTTTTGTTGGGCTTAGGCCCTTATCCAGAGCAGCCAAAGCAGTGACCATTTTAAATGTGGAACCGGGCTGGACTGCCGTCTGAGTTGCCACATTATATAGTGGCCTAGGAGCTAATGGGTCCTTTTCATTTTCAGGGAAAAGACTTAGCCAATCCGTATTGGAAATGCCTGTAGCAAAGAGATTTGGGTCATAGGAAGGCTCACTTACCATGGCTAGGGTTTCCCCTGTCTTTACATCTAAGACAACTACAGCGCCTGATGTGGCGTTCTCATAGGGTTTTTTCTTGTTCTTATTTATATCAAACTTATAATCCCCCCACCTACTTTCGTAGGTCCCTCCAACCTGTAACTTTGCTAGGGTTTCCTTCAGTACATCTTGGGCATAATTTTGCAGATTTAAATCTAAACTTAGGTAGACATTGTTTCCAGAAACTGGTTTCTTTTCATCCAATACATTGGTGGTGTTGCCCAGTACGTCCACCTCAACCCTTTTAACGCCATTTTCTCCCTTGAGAAAGTCCTCAAAACTCTCTTCTATGCCTGTCTTGCCGATTAAATCGTTGGGTGAATAGGATTTTTGATTCACATATTTTTCAATTTCACTTGCCTGACTTATCTTGCCTAGATAGCCCAATATATGGGCTGCTGTCTTGCCTTCGGGATAGTACCTGACTGGTTCAATGGAAACCTGAATACCCGGTAGATGGCCTAGGTTTTCCTCTATCTTTGCAACAGTCGTGTTTTTTATTCCATAGGCAATATTTATGGGTTGATAGGCCAGATGTCCCTGCTTGTTCAGTAATTCGTACATTATGAGGACTGACCTCGACTCGTAGGGACTCAATTCTTCTCCTATCTTGTTTCTTTCTTTTAGTATGTCAAGGGCCTGGGAAATAGTGGCACCATCAGGTATCTTGTTTTCATTATACCATCTATTTTTGTTGATAATAAACACGTATTCCATATCATTTGCAATGGAAATTCTAGTGTTTATGCCGTCACTTAGGAGTTGGTCTTGGGCCAGGTATTTGATTTCATCATGGGAAATAAATTCCTCAAGTATATCTGCCTTCTTACTGTATTCTATCAATACCTCCAAGGGTGAACTGTTCTTTATATCCTTGTCACCAGTATATTTGTAGATAAGGCTTTGGTCTTCTTCGGCCAATTCTATTGTTATGGGCGGGTCTATTCCCTTCTCTTCAATCATATCTAAAAGAATTTTACCCGGTATTAATATTTCCTCTCTGCCCTTGTCATCCTCCCGGACAAGAAACTTTTCCAAGAGATTGTTGAGAGAATGTTTTGATACAATATTGACAAAATCTTCCTTTGCACTTGAGGTCTCCGTCACCTTATCTGAAATTTCCATTAAATATTTTTTCTGGTTCTTGTAATCTTCGTCAAATGAAAGGACGAAATCCTCCAAGATAATATTTTCCTCAAGGCCTCTGTACTTCATGGTTTCATAGATTAGTTTTCGAGCTATGGGGTGGTCTATTATCTTTCTCAAAATATTCTTATCCCCGTCTATGAGCTCGACCATGATTTCCATGGGCGATAGTTCCTTGTCAATTTCATATTTGTTTCTCCACTTTTCTATGTCTTCGTCTTCGAGGAATCTAAGATCTAAGCTATCACCCAATAGTCTTGCTTCTATGGGAATATGTAGATCCTTGTTTTCCAAGGCATCTATGGCCTTATTTGCCATTATAAACTGATAGTGGTCTTCGTAGCCTGGAAACTTGTAGTGCAGGTAGAGTATTTCACCTAGTAAATTGTGCTCTATTATCAGGTCGATTACCTTTTCACTAGGAGCTATATAGTCTTCTCCCTCTTCCTCAGAATTGTATTTAAATACATTTAAATCGATGGGAAAGTCATCTAAATAGCTGACACCGTCTTCTTCCAGCAGCCTGACTAGGGCTAGGAGTGCTGTATTTTTCTTGTCCCTATCGTTGATGTTTAATTCATCTTTAAGTATTTGAACCGTAAAGCTAGGTTTGTTGCCTGCCAATAGCCTTCCATTCCTATCCCTTATCTCACCCCTGGGGGCAGTGATATAGACTTCCTTCAGCCTTTTATTGTCGGATATATCCCTATAATAATCCCCTTGGACAATAGTAAGGGTTGCCAGCCTAAAGGACAGGGCAAACATGAGTATGGTAACTATGTAAATGAGTATATTATATCTGTTAAATATCTTTTTTAGGAACTTCATACTTCACCTCTTCTAATCCCTACTTGCTTCCAAATCTAATTTGCGGAACGGTGAAAATCTTGGAAAATATCTTATATACGGGAATGGCCAGCAGGCCATTGTAGATTGTTTCAACCACTAGTATGTTTTTGGCAAAGGACAAGAATTCAATCTCCTGTGACAAGAAAAACATAAATATGTAATATGCAAAGTTATAGTATATGGTGCCTATGATTGATAGAAAAATTGGTATAAGAATGTTGTCCTTTATTAGCTTGTTTTCTATGAGGCCAATTAAATAACCTGCAAAAAAAAATATAAAGGCATTTAGGCCAATTATGGGGCTAAACAATATATCCTGCATCAATCCAATGACAATGCTAATAAGCCCGCCATATATCCTACCCTTATATAGTGCTATTGTCATCACTATCAGGAGGGAAATGTTGGGCACGACCCCTAAAATAGGTATATATGGAAATATGGTGGTTTGCAGGATAAGGTTTATAAAAACTACTAGCATAAGTATCAATATAATCATGTTTTCTTCCCAACCCTATTCAGATATTATAAAAACCTTGTGCAACTTCTTAAAGTCTACAGCGGCCTTTATCTCTATTGTCTTCATTAAATCCTCTTCGTCGCTTAGTACTGATTCGATTTCTCCTACGTAAATATCCTTTAAATAAGCCCCTCCTAAGCCAGCAGTGAAAAGCTTGTCTCCCTTAATGACATCTGCCTTATCGTCAAAAAGGTAACCCCTTATTTTCCTATCTATATTTCCTGTGAAGATACCTCCATCCTGTGTCCTCAAAAGCTTGAAGGATATACTGCTGTTTTCGTCCACTATGGTGACTATTTTTGACCAATTATCTCCAACGTCCTGAACTCTGCCAACAATACCCTCTATGATTGTATTTTGATCTATTTGTATGCCTTGGATAACTGTATCTCCTTTTTTAACCCCGTCTTTTATTCCCTTATCCACTGTAAACCTATGATACCAGTTTCCTGGTTCCTTGCCAGTTATTTGAGCCTCTATTAAATCATACTTGGTGTTTTTCTTGAGTTCTGCTTCATTTTTTAAGTAATCAATCTTACCTATTATATTTTGATAGTTCCTGTTTTCTTCCTCCAACTGGCTGATGATTGTCTTCAGTCTTTCATTTTCCTCCCTCAACAAGCCTATTTCTCCCACATTCCTGAAAAAATCCGATGTGTTTTTCCCTATTGAATTGGTAAATTTTCCAATTGGAGAAAGGACATTACCCAGGGTTTTTTCAAATCTTGTCAATAATATCCTTTCAGCGCTTGTAAATCCAATGAGCAGGATTAGGCCCACCGCTATTATGGTCACAATGATTTTTTCCTTGTTTCTACTGAAAAAAGACATGGCATCACCACTTAGAATTTTCTTTTGTTTGAAATGGTCTTTTTAAGTACATCTATGCTGTCTAGGGCCTTTCCAGTGCCCTTAGCTACACAGTCCAGTGGTTCATCTGCGATATTGACAGGAATACCTGTTTCCTTCATTATCAGCCTATCTAAACCATCTAAAAGTGCACCCCCGCCTGTGAGCATTATGCCTAGTTCCATTATATCCGAAGCTAGTTCCGGTGGTGTCTTTTCTAGGGTAGACTTAATAGCATCTATTATATTATAGACTGGATCCCTCATTGCATTATATATTTCAGTTGAACTGATATTTACAGTCTTTGGCAGCCCTGTAATCATATCCCTTCCCCTTATTTCCAGACTGGATTCTTCTAGGTTGATGTCTGCAGATCCTATATTGATTTTAACGTCCTCTGCCGTTCTCTCACCTATCATTAGGCTATACTCCCTCTTGATAAATCCAACAATGGCATCGTCTAGTTCGTCTCCGCCAACCCTGATGGATTTAGAGGTCACTATCCCACCCAGGGATATAACTGCAACCTCGGTAGTTCCTCCACCGATATCTACGATCATGGAACCTGTAGGTTCTTGGACTGGAAGCCCTGCACCTATGGCTGCCGCCATGGGCTCTTCAATTAGATAGGCATCCCTTGCACCTGCATGGATAGCAGCCTCCTCTACAGCCCTTTTTTCCACCTCTGTTACCCCACTTGGCACGCATACCACTACCCTTGGCTGTAAAAATGTCCTCCTCCTAGTTGCCTTTCGTATAAAGTGCTTGAGCATGGACTTTGTAATGTCAAAATCAGCTATGACACCGTCCTTTAGAGGCCTAATGGCAGTGATGCTCCCCGGAGTCCTACCTATCATCCTCTTTGCCTCTTCACCAACTGCCAATACCTGATGGTTGTTGGCCTGGATTGCAACTACTGACGGCTCCCTTGCAACTATGCCCTTGCCCTTTATATAAACTAAAGTATTTGCTGTACCCAAATCTACTCCTAGGTCCTTTATAAACCCACTAAATAATCCCATAATCTTCATTCCTTCCTATATCACTTAAATTAAATTTTTCTCCTTAAAACTTATATACCTATTATCACCAATAATGATATGATCTAATACCTTTATCCCTATTAAATTTCCAGCATCAACTAAGCGCCTGGTAATGTTAATATCTTCATTACTAGGCTTAGGGTCACCGCTGGGATGATTGTGAATTAAAATCATGGCATTGGCATTTCTTTTGATTGCAGCCTTAAATACATCCCTTGGATGTACAATAGAGGCATTCAATGTCCCTATAGAGATTTCCTCTGTGACTATTATTTGGTTTTTTGTATCTAGCAGGGCAATCCTGAAATGTTCTTTTTGAAAAAATCTCATCTCGTCCATATATAGGTTTGCTATGCTAGCTGGTTCATTAATCTTTACCTTGTTTGAGGCCTCTAAGTAGTTTAGCCTCTTACCTATCTCTATGGCAGCCAATATCTGGGCTGCCTTTGACTGACCTATGCCCTTTGTCTCTATTAATTCCTGTAGGGTAGTATCCCTCAGGTAGGCCAGGCCCCTATTGTCCCTGCTCAGGATCTTCCTAGCCAGGTCTATGGCAGTATCATTCCTATTTCCAGTTCGAATAATTATAGCTATTAGCTCTTCATTTGACAGGGATTCTGGCCCATAGATATATAGCTTTTCCCTGGGCCTTTCAGTCTCCGGCAATTCCTTTATGGTAAATTTCTTTTCAAAGTCTAATTCTATACTCATCATCTCACCTGCCCTATAGGATACTTATATCAAAATATTCCTCCAATATTCTGTCCAAACTTTCAATGGGCAGTCCAATTATATTGGTGTATGAACCGTGAATTTCCTGAACCAAGACCTGACCATAGCCTTGTATGGCATAGGCTCCAGCCTTGTCCATAGGCTCACCAGTATCTACATATCTCAGGATCTTATCATCTGATAGATGTCTGAAGCCTACCCTTGTAATCTCATAGTCAACAAACTTTAGGCTGAAATCACCCCTCATAATGCAAAAACCTGTAATGACCTGGTGCTCCTTGCCATTTAAGGCCTTGAGTATATTGAAGGCATCCTCTTCATCCCTCGGCTTCCCAAGTATCCTTTGGCCCTCTACCACAATGGTATCTGCACCTATTATTATCTGGTCCCTAGTGTAGTTGCCCCTAGCAGCCACTAAAAATGCCTTTTCAAAGGCTAGGGACATGGCTATTTGCTCCGGCCTTTCGGTAGGAGATAGCTTTTCCTCTATTGGCAGCTTTACCACTAGGGGGTCTAGTTTGTATTTTTGTAGCATTTCTATCCTTCTTGGCGAAGATGAGGCCAGTATTATCTTTTTCATATTTTCTCCTTTAAGTGTTGACAATATGATTCAGGGTCCTCCTAAGATTTTTCGATATGAAAATAGAGGAAAGCCCCACAAAATAACCTGTAAACAGTCCCACTATCAAAAGTATGGGCAGGTAGGAGTAAATCCTTATATTGCTCATTATATAGACTGCCGTGCTTACCTGAGCTATATTGTGACCTACTGCCCCTAGTATGCTTACGCCTATTAAACTGAAGACATTGGAAAAATACCTATAGGCCAAATACATCACAATACCTGACAATATACCACCGGAAAGGCTATACATTAGACTGGATACACTACCAGTTACAAGGACCAGGACGATGCTCTTGAGTATGCTTACAACCATAGCCTCCTTAAATCCAAATATGACCAAGGTAACTAGTATAACCATATTTGAAAGGCCAAGTCTTGCCCCTGGAATCACAAAAGGCAGGGGGATTGAAGACTCAAGAACTGAAAGAGCTAGCCCTATGGACACCAGTAGGGATAGGAATATTATTTTATTTATTCTTTTCATATTTTCGCCATCCTTAATAACTGATATAGTCTATTTCTCTAGTCTCTTGTGTCCCTTTAATTTCAATGACTAATCTGTTGGGCAGGCAAACTATCATTTCGCCGGGCTTGGAAATCGCCCCCTGCAATACGTCCAGCTTGTCTGGACAGGAGGCCTCTATTACCCTTACATCGCCATCGCCGATTTCGATTAGATTGTAACCAAACTCGGTCTCTACGGGTATGGTCTTGCCTATTACAGAATTGTCAAAGATTACCTTCTTGTATTCCTTGCCATTGACCTGAATACTAATATACTTTTCATTGTAATTAACTATGCCATTCTTGACAAAGCCCAGTGAGGCAAGGCTAATTAAAACAATTACAACTATTAAAATCTTGTCTCCTCTTGTCATTCTACCCATCCTTTATTTATCTTTCAGGCCTTTACATACATTATTAGTTTACCATTTATAATTTTCATTTACAAGTTAGAATTTTGCAAAACAAAAGAGCCCAAGGGCTCTTTTATACTGCTAATTCTTCGATTGCAGACGAGAAAATTGCATTAGTTGGACACTTCTCAGCACAAATACCACAATTAGTACACACATCATAGTCAATTTTTGCCAGATTGTTTACGAAGCTAAAGGCATCGACAGGGCAATTCTTAACACAGATCTTACAGCCTATACAGCCTATGCTACAATTGCTTCTGACAACCTTTCCAGCATCTTCACTCTTACATTTAACCACATATTCGTTTTCATATGGTACCAACTCAATTATTCCCTTTGGACATACTTCTATACATTTCATACATGCTGTACACTTGTCCTTATCTACGAATGCTACACCATTAATTATTTCTATGGCATCGAATTCACAGACCTCTTGACAGGTACCCCCGCCTAAACAACCATAAGTACATGATTTGCTACCAGCCTGCTGAATATTCTGGGCTCTACAGTCTGTTATACCTTCATAAACATATTTTTCCTTTGCCTTGTCACAATCCCCTTGGCAAAGCACTGTAGCTACCATCTTTTTCATGTCATCTGCGTCTTCGCCCATGATTTCTGCAACTCTTTCAGCTACTGGCATGCCACCGACACTACAACCGTTGACTGGGGCCTTGCCATCTGCTATGGCTGCAGCCAATCCATCACAGCCCGGAAATCCACATGCACCGCAATTGGCTCCGGGGAGTACAGACCTTATTTCTTCGATTTTAGGGTCAACATCAACATGAAATATGTCCGATGCTATAGACAATAAAACTCCAAATCCTAATCCTAGACCACCTAATACTATGATTGGGTTTAATATATCAGTCATAATTTACCTCCTAAATAAGTCCATTGAAGCCTAAGAAGGCGATGGACATTAATCCTGCAGTAATAAGAGCTATAGGAAAGCCCTTCAGTGCTTCAGGCACATCTGCCAATTCAAGCTTTTCCCTAACTCCAGACGCAAGTATCAAGGCTAATGTAAAACCAACAGATGAACCTATTGCATTAAATATAGTTTGAATTAAATTATATCCTTCTTGAATATTAAGTATTGCAACTCCTAAAACCACACAGTTTGTAGTTATAAGTGGTAAATAAACTCCTAGAGCATTGTAAAGTGTTGGACTCATTTTCTTGATTACGAGCTCAACAAACTGTACCAGTGCTGCTATTACAAGGATAAATACAATAGTCTGCAAGTATTCTAGTCCCAATTTGTCTAATATACCTTTTTGTATAAAATAGGTAAATATAGATGACAATGTGACTACAAATGTTACTGCAACACCCATTCCAGTTGCTGTTTCCATTTTGTTGGATACACCCAAAAATGGACAAATACCAAGGAATCGGGCGAAAACATAGTTGTTGACAAATATTGTTGCAATTAAAATTGTCGCTATACTCATAATTTTTCCCCCTATCTATATTTGACTAGTTGCTTTTTTTCTTCTAGCAACATTAAATATCCCTATTAATATACCCAATACTATAAAAGCTCCTGGAGGCATTACAAGTATTCCGGCTGGCTGAAAGCTCTCGCCAAATAGAGAAATACCAAAGAAACTTCCTGCTCCAAAGATTTCTCTAACTGTCGATAGAGTAACCAAGGCTAGGGTATATCCAAGTCCCATTCCTAGACCATCTATTAATGAGGCTACAGGACCATTCTTAAAGGCAAAAGCCTCTGCACGAGCAAATATGATACAGTTTACAACTATCAGTGGAAGGAATATACCTAATGATTGATATATTGGCTGGGCATAGGCCTTCATGAACATCTCTACTATGGTAACAAAAGTAGCAATAACTATAACAAATGCTGGAATACGTATTTTCTCAGGTGTTGAGTTTCTAAGCAAAGATATTACTAGGTTTGAACCCATTAGAACTACCACTACTGCAAGTCCCATGGCCAGACCATTTGAGACACTAGTTGTAACTGCTAGTGTTGAACACATCCCAATTAATTGAACAAATATTGGGTTATCTTGTATGATTCCATTTTTAAATATTTTAAATAGCTTCAATTCTATCCACCTCCAATTACTTTAGTTTGAGAGTTGAGAGTTAAATATCTCTCTTGCAGCATTGACCCCTGCCAAGACACCATTAGTCGTTGAAGTAGCTCCAGATAGGGCCTCTACTGTAATTTCTTCAGATACAGATTTGCCAATAAACCTATTTGTAAACTCTGGTTCCTCTGATCTAGCTCCAAGTCCAGGGGTTTCAGAATGCTCAAGTACCCTCATACCCGATACTGTACCATCTAAGTTAAATCCAGTCATAAGGACTAGGTCCCCGCCAAATCCCTTTGATACATTTTTAATAGCGTAGCCAGACGCACTATCGCCATCCAAGGCTACAAATATCTCTACAACAGATGGATTGGCTTCAATTATTTCATTTTGCTTGCCTTCATCCAAAGGTTGGAACTTTGCATCTTCGCCAAATATCTCCTGTAGTGCACCTAGGCTTCCAGCCATTTCCAATTCTGCTATCTTTCCCTTTGTAGCATTGTTGGACATAGCCAAAACACCTGCTGACACCACTGTAAAAATAAACAATATTATTCCCAATTTTAACGTTTCTCTCATTTACTTCGCCCTCCCAAATATTTTTGGAGCAGAGAATTTTTCTATTAAAGGAGATACGACATTCATTAATAGAATAGAATAGGATACTCCTTCTGGGAATCCACCCTTTACCCTAATTAGGGCTGTTAAAAATCCTGCACCTATACCAAAGACTATTCTTCCCATGGATGTAATGGGTCCTGTAGCGTAGTCTGTCGCCATGAAGAATGCACCTAAAATCAAGCCACCACCAAGGATATGGTATATTATCTCGTCTGCTGGTACTCCAAATACCACTAAGAATACAGCGACGGTAGCTAGATAGAATACCGGCGTTCTCCAGTTGATAACCTTTCTAAGGATTAGATAGGCAGCACCTACTAGAAGAAGGACTGCTGATGTCTCCCCTATTGCTCCACCTATATTCCCCACGAACATATCTAGTATAGATGGCAAACTAGAACCTGCCTGTGCCACTGTAGCTGAAGCTGTGGCATCTGCGCCGCCGAATTTCATGATGGCAAGCGGTGTTGCTCCCGTCACAGCGTCTGCACCTGGAAGTACATAGCTGGACATTATATTTGGCCATGAGGCCAATAAAACTGCCCTTGCTGCCAATGCTGGGTTCATAAAATTTGAACCTATTCCACCAAATAATTGTTTAACTACTATAATAGCAAATCCTGAACCGAAAACCGGTATCCACCATGGCGCATTTGCCGGTAGGTTGAATGCAACCAAGATTCCTGTAATCAATGCACTATAGTCCTTGATGGAAATTTCCTTCTTTAACATTTTTTGGATCAATGCTTCAAATACTACTGCAGATGCTGCAGATACTAGTATAAGTTTTAGGGCATTTAAACCAAAGAAATAAACTGCACCTATCATAGCTGGTACTAATGCTATGACCACATCTATCATTATTCTCTCAACAGATTCATTTGACCTGATATGCGGTGATGAAGATACAATTAGCATATCTGGTACTGCCGATTCTGCTTTTGTAGAATTTATCACTTTACCTTCCATTTATTTTCCCCCTAACTACTGTGATTTTTTCCTTTTTGCAAGGACTTCCCTCTTAGCAAATCTAATGGATTCCACTAATGGCCTCTTAGCTGGGCATATAAAAGAACACGAGCCGCATTCAACACAGTCTAAGGCCCCTAGTCTTTCTGCTCCTTCGAAGTCCTTTCTAAGTGCGAAGGCAGAAATATATAATGGCTGTAAAAATACTGGACATACATCTAGGCATCTCCCGCACTTTATACAGGGTGATTCTTTTTCTGCTAAGGCTTCTTCTTCTGTCAGTACCAAAATCCCACCGGATCCCTTGATTACAGGAACTTCAGTTGAAAATTGGCTTAGACCCATCATAGGTCCACCCATGACTATCTTGCCTGGAACTCCATTGAATCCACCCGCCTGATCGATTACTTCTTGGAATGTTGTACCTATTTTAACTATTAAGTTTTTAGGCTCTTTAACGCCATTACCTGTAACTGTAACTACCCTCTCATATACAGGTTTTCCTTCCAATATTGCCTCTGATATAGCCTTAGCTGTACTGATATTGCTGACAACACAGCCAACATCCATTGGCAAACCACCAGATGGAACCTTCCTTCCTGTAACTGCATCTATAACTCTTTTTTCGTCACCTTGTGGGTACTTAGCCTTTAGGGTAACTACTTCAACATTGTCATCTTTTTGTATAACAGATCTCAAGGAGTCTACAGCATCCATTTTGTTAGTTTCTACTCCTATAAAGCCCCTCTCCACGCCTAGGGCTTTCATGATTGCCTTTAGGCCGAAGACAACTTTTTCTGGCATCTCTAGCATTACCCTGTGGTCTGATGTTAAAAATGGCTCACATTCTGCACCATTTATTATTATGGTATCAATTTTTTTCTCAGGTGGCGGGGATAACTTCACATGTGTGGGGAAACCTGCTCCACCCATACCTGTTATACCTGCGTCCTTGATGATGTCGATTATTTCTTTTGGAGATAGCTCGTCCAAATTTCCCTTAGGCTTAATCGATTCATCTATTTCATTGCTGCCGTCTGTCTCTATAACTACACAATCGGATTTGATACCTGTCGGCGTAGTTATCTTGCTGATATTCTTGACAGTACCTGATACACTGGAGTGAATTGGTGCAGATACAAAAGCTTTGGATTCGCCAATTTTCTGCCCTATTTTCACCTTGTCACCTGCCTTTACAAGTGGCTCACAAGGCGCTCCCGTATGCTGATGCAACGGTATGTATACTATGCTAGGTTCCATAGCATATTCTAGGGACTTTTTCTCAGTTAATGCCTTGCTGTGCGGTACATCTACCCCACCCTTAAAAGTGAGATTCTCTAGTTTCATTCTTTCCACCTCTCTATTGTGTTTTAATAAGTCGCAAAATAATTAAACATATCAAATGCTTAAATAATTCTTATATATTATAACATTAAACATTTATAATGTACATAAATTAGGCCTTGTAAAAGAATGTCATTTTTTATACAAATAATTATCCTTTGAATATTATTCCAATTTGTATTTGTAAAATCTTTGTCTTTTTTGTCTGGAGTATTATACATTTAAGGCGAGATTTTAAAAATCCCAGTCATATACACAGTCAAAGAACATGAATATAAGCCCTAGCCTATAAACATGTTCTTTTTTTATCCTTTTTTATGGAAAGTAGTTTTTTAAGCATTTAACAAAGTTTTTAAATTGTCTATGAATTAACAACTTTTGACTTATTTTATACATTCGACTAATTGTTACAAATATTTAATATTTAAAGCTGATTATCTATAACTATGAAGGCCTGCCAACAATACATTTACTCCTACAAATGTAAAAATTACACATATAAAGCCTATTACAGAAAACCAGGCTGCTGTTTTACCCTTCCATCCCCTATTGAATCTAAGATGCAAATAAGTAGAATAGATAATCCAGGTAATCAAGGACCAGGTCTCCTTGGGGTCCCATCCCCAGTATCTTGACCAAGCCCTCTTGGCCCATATGGCTCCTGTGACTATGACCAAGGTTAGCATCAGATAGCCAAAGGCTGTGACCCTATAGCTCAGGTAATCACAAATCTCTGCATCTGGCAAATGTGACTTCTTGTTTCCCTGGCCTTTCCTCTTTTCATATATAAGATACATGACGGACAGGCCAGCGGCCACGGCAAAGGAACCATAGGAGATAATGGCAGTGCCGACATGAATTGAAAGCCACCTGCTCTGGAGTGCTGGCATCAGGGGTTTAATGGTCTTGGGAAGCATAGAAGCGTATCCCATCATCAAAAATGCCAAGGGCATAACAAAGGCCCCTACTGCCGTAAATTTATAGATAAAGTGGATTGCAAGATAGCAGAGTACAATACCCCAGGTAAAACTATTTGCAAATTCAAATTGGTTGCTAAATGGCAGTCTCCCCGACTCTATTACCCTGAGAACCATAGCAGCAGTGTGGACTATAAAGCCTACTAGGGATACTGTAAGGGCAAACTTGCCAATCTTTTCCTTTGATGAGGCCAAATATATGAAAAATCCTATAGAAGCTATTATATATATAATAAATGACAAGGTGAAAAATAACTCTTCAAAATATATGATATCCATTATACTTCCTCCTTTTTCAATTCATCATTTGTTTGTAAAAGTTTCTTTATCTGTAGGGTATAGCCCCATATGTTTTGCCTTGTAATCGGCAATATGGACTCCTCTTCCACCAGTAAAAATCTAGGGTAAAAGTAAAAGGATAGCAATAGACCTAGGAACAAGAAAAATACACCAATTAGTACAAAATAATATCCAAAGTCTTTCCTATAAATTAACCCTGTATATAGGAAGGAATCTTCAAAGGTGATTTCAATATCTTCATATATAATGGCTTGTCCAGGCTCCGTTATATATGAGTCTATGTAATTACCAAATTCATATAGGACTACTGCATAGTGGGGGTGCTTCAACTGATGGCTTGCGGTCATCGGCTGTCCCATTTGATCTATGCTAAAATCCGGATAAAAACCATAGAGGTATATGGTTAGATGCTTTGGTTGATAGAAATGTTGCTCATTGTTCTTTAAGATACCCTCATCTAGCTCCCTACCCTCTGCGTCCTTGATTTTAAAATTACTTACCCAGCCAAAGCTAGATTGATAAATACTTAGGCCCTTGTAGTCTAGGGGATTGTTGACCCAAATCTTTTTAAAGTCTACCTGACTGCCATCCTCAATTAGCTTGAGATCACTGTAGTATTGCTCCGTCGAGCCATCATCCCTAAAACCTAGATAAAAGTCCTCAAGCTGTATGGAAAATCCTTCCTCGGCAAAGGTCTTTGTCTCTCCGGGCATTAAATTCACAAATCCCTCATAGGCAAATAAATTCCCAAGAAAGCTTCCCAATATAATGACAATAATGCCTAGATGGGTAATTGCAGGCCCAAGTACACCAAGACGGTTTTTTGCCGCCTTGAAACCAGTTTCTGTATCGTAAATTTTAAAATTCCTTTTCACTAGTCCCTGCCTAAATGCCCCAATATCCTGTCCCTTGGCCCACAGGTTTTCAGAGTCCCTCCTCGGAGAAGGAAAGTAGCTGTCCTTGGTCCTTTTCAACTGAGAAGGCAGGAGATTTAAGGTGCAACCCGTCAAGTTAATTAAAAACAATAGTAAGAGGATGCGATAAATAAGAGAGCTATATACCTTGTTGAATTGCAAAATCATCATTATATTTCCAAAGGTCTGGTATCTTTCCATGTAAAATTGAGGCGAAACCCCTTGGGGTATCACTGTTCCAATAATAGAATATGTAGCTATGGCAATAAACAATACAATGGCAAAGCGAAAACTGATCAAGAACCTTCCTATTCTTTTAATCATATTAACCTCTCCTAATTTTATCATTTGTAAAACTAAAAGGGGAAAATCCCCTTTTAGTTTTCTCTTTTCTATGGTCTTGGAACTATTAACCTCAAGTTGTCCTTGCTATCAGACTCAATGATGTCCTCTTCCCTCAAAAATAGTTTGTCATTGTCGTGGCAAGATTCACAGGACTCATTTTGGAAGGTACTCTTTTGAATATTATGTGTCGGTGAATACTTCCAATTGCTAATCTCGTCAAAGTTTGGCAGCATATCGGTCTCCACTGTGTCAAAAGAATTGGCAGCAGTAGGTATATGCCTTAGGGTTACATATTTATATGGCCTTTCCTCTGTTGGATTTGGATTGAGCCCAATTCTAAACATCAGCTTGCTATCCGATGCACTCTTCAAGGCAGATTTGTCTTCATTGTAGCTAACATGACATTCGAAACAGTTGTTGTTTGCCTGGGCATGACAAACCTGACAAGACAACATATCGCCATGGGCATTGTGAGCCTCGATCTGAGAGTTGCCAGACGCCTCTTCGGCATGGCAGTCTAGACAAGACGGCAGTGCCTCGTCCCACATTCTCTCCCCTACTTCTCCTGTACCATGGAAGTTGTCAATATTGTGGCAGTCCATACAGTCCATTCCCAGCTCAAAGTGTACATCCCCACTAAATCCTACCTCTCCCATGAATTCTCCCGCTGTTCTAGCACCGTGACAACCATAGCAGGTCTCTTCCATTGGAGGGGTTTTGAAGAATTCATGCTGATTAATCAAACCGCCAGTGTAATTGCTAGGCCTGCTAACATGGCATTCTCCACAGGTCGCATGACAGCTCATACAGTTCTTGTCAAATACCTCTGCATGGGCTGGTGAATCTGGCATAGAATCTGTGCTGGCAAAGGACATGAGTCCATTTTCCATACCGTGAAGATTGTAGTGTATAGAACTGGCATAGGTCTCTGTCACAGCTCCATGGCACTGGGCACATATGCCATTGTTGTCTTCAGATGGATATGGATTCATGGTAGCATGAGCCCCTTCTTGTGTCGGTAGATTTTCGCCAGCATGGCAGTTTATACAACCCAATTGTCCGTGTGATGTTTCCAAAAAGTCTTTTGATACTAAGTACATGTCTACAGCTTCCAGCTGTGGTCCTGCGATGCCTCAACCACCCTCTCCGCCATGGCCTTCGTCGCTTTCAATCACTACAGAACCTATGATACTTTCACTTGTATGACAGGCAATGCAGTTGCTGCTGTCAATAGGATCTATTGCCACGGGAGTTGTTAGTTTCTTAGCAATATGTTCTGATTTGTTTGTTAATTGATAAGTAAATAAAATAACTACTGCCAATATAACCATTACTAGTGCGCCAAAAATCGCCTTATGGTAAAACTTTTCCTTCATAATATCACCTCCGACTTATTCTTTATCCTTGGCTAAACCATACCTTGGGGGCCAGAGCCCCCATGGATTATTCTGTGACTACTGGTAGTTCAGCTCCTGACCAGCCTGCCATGCCTCTTGTAACAATCGAAGCATTGTAGCCGCTTAGCCTTAGCATTGTCATCACCTGGGCTGCTGTTTGACCGGAATAACATGCTAGATAAATCGGCCTGTTTTTAGGTAATTTGTCTAAGTTTTTGCCCACTTCCTTAAATGCAATATTTGTTGCCCCTTCTATGTGTCCTTTTTCAAAATCCTCTCCAGACCTGAGGTCTACTATAAATATTGCATCTGGATTGTCTTCAACTAGGGCAAATACGTCGTCTGCTTTTTCCATATAGGTCTTGCCTTCGCTAAAGAACTTGTCTACAGCATCCCACAATATTTGTTCCTCTTCTGTCAAGTTCGATGTCTTGGCATCTGGCAAAGGATTTTCAGTGGTTTCCAGGGTGTCTTCAGCTAATTCTAATGGACTCCAGCCGAAGTTCATACCCCCTTGGTAGGAGATTACATTAAATCCTAATAACTTAACCGCTGATACGCCTAGGCCTGATGTCTGGCCTGAATAGCAATACATTACTATTTGTTTGTTAGTTGGCAATCTATCTAGATTTTTGCCAATTTGATCAAAAGGTATATTGACTGCACCTGGTAAGTGGCCTTTATCATAATCTTCTTTTGATCTCATGTCGACTATAAACAAAGCATCTGGGTTCTCGTCGATTAGTGGCATTGCGTCTTTTGCAGCTATCATGTTGCTATTTTCTGGAATGCTGTTTAGATAGGCAGTTGCATGCTCAAGTATGACTGCCTGTGGATCTAAGGGCGTTTCTGTCGTCTCTGGTGCCTGAGTTTCAACCTTAGGTGCTTGCTCTTCGCCGCCTGCAGTTGGAGTCTCTTGCTTTGCACACCCACTCAGTATACTGAGAGACAATAAGAATGCTAACAAAATACTTAAAAACCTCTTCATCTTCATAGATTTCTTCCCCCTTGTTTTTTGATAGATATTAAACTAACTAATAGCTTTGTTATTATTATAGCATACCTAGGTATTGTAATCAATATACAAAAATGTCAAAATCTAAAAGTTTTTCACACAAAAAGACCCCATTAATAATGGAGTCTTTTCTTGAATGCAGAGGAAGGGACTCGAACCCTCATGCCGCTAAGCATACGCCCCTCAAACGTACGTGTCTACCAGTTCCACCACCTCTGCAACTATTTAATATGGACTACAATATGATTGCAGTCCATATCTTTCCCTATTATTCTACTACATCCTTGTCCTTTTTTCAACAAGTCTTTGAAAAAATCATCTCAAATCTTCAGGTATAAAGACATTCTCTATCCCGCTGTAGGGATTGTAGAAGCTGGGACTTAGGTCCCCCATAATTTTACGATCTATGAGAAGTGCCTTGTTTTTGAAAAATAGGCTAAAATATGGCAGTTCCTCAACTATTATCCCCTGTATCTGCTCATATGAGCCTAGCTTTTTACCCCTGTCACCCTCCAAGAAGGCAGACTCTAGGGACTGGTCCATTTTCTCATTGGAATAGTTTATGAAGTTTGATTCATAGGCTATTTGAGAGCTATGGAAGGCAAATGATAGGTCGGGTATGACAGATAGCTGCCAGCCCAGCAGGGCAATATCATAGTCGCCTGCAATTAGTTGCTCATTAAGCTCCTCCCACTGCCTTTCTATGTCTTCAACACTTATATCCTTGTCTAGGTTTGGCAGGGGGCTTATCTTAATTTCAATCCCCAGCTTTGCCAAATCGTTTTTAATTAGTTCCGCCGTCTTATACCTCATTAGGTTGTAGGAGTTTGTCAGCAGGGTAAGTGAAAGCTTGTTCCCCTCTTCGTCTTCCAAAATCCCATCCCCATCCTTGTCCATATATCCTATCTTCATGAGCTCATTTCTAGCTAGGTCAAAATTATACCCATAGCTATTTGCCTTTGGAGACAAGAGCCAAGAATCAGGATGTATAGGCACATCAATCTGAGTCCCATGACCTAGGTATAGGTTTTGTATAATGGCCTGTCTATCAACTCCGTAGGCAATTGCCCTCCTAAGGGACCTGCCAGCCTCCCCTGAAAATATTTCATTGGAAAAGTTGAATCCCAAGAATTCATAGTGGTTGGATACAAATTCATAGCTCCTAATCCTGTTGTTTTGCTTGTACTTATCCCAATCTACCCCCACAGTAGTAGCCATATTTATCTGCCCTGTCTCAAATGCAGTCAGGATATCCTCTTCATTCTCCAAGACCTTACCTATTATATGGTCTATATATGGCCTCTGCCCCCTATAATTCTCATTGGCAGACAGATTTATTTGTTTCATCTTTTCATAGGCTTCAAATTTAAAGGGTCCTGTGCCTATGGGATTATAGTTGTTTATTTCCAAGGCCTTGGCGTAGTCCTTATTCCCTCCCTTTGCTGTAGCAAATAGGTGCTCAGGAATTATAGGAAAGGTCAGTACCTCTAGGTTGTTGCTAAAGGCCCTATCAAATGAAATTTCTAGGCTTGTATCATCTAAAAGCTTAATATCTATTATCCTACGCAAGTCACTGGGACTAAAGGAGCCTAAGGCCTTTGAAAACATTTGCTTGTAAGTGCTATTGGTGTCAGCATACTTGATGGTGTTTATGGTAAACTGAATATCCTTGGCAGTTAATTTCTCTCCATCATGCCAGTAGACATCTTCAAGTAACTGGATTTCTATGGTTCTGCCCCCGTCACTTATGGCATAGGATTTAGCCAACTGATTTTTAATATTCAGGTCCTCGTCAAACTCGAATAGGCCTTCGAACATGAGCTTGCTGAAAAAATAATAACTGCTATTCTCAGTCATTAGTGGGTTCAAGGTATCGAAGTTTGTTAGGGGGACAACTATTTGGCCTCCAGGGACTGGAGAATATTCAACTATGGTCTCCATATCATCTTCAATAGCATTTTCTCCGTCCAAGTTCTCGTCTTGGATTTGGCAGCCTGTGATAAATGTAAAAAGTAGCAATACTAGTAGAGTTATTTTTAAATATCTTGTCAATTTCATCTTATTCCTCCTATGAAAGCCCTATTAATGACTTAATTGTCCTTCTAATATTATGTAAAAAGTTAATATAGAAAGAATCCAAATTTCTCCCATTCTTCATGCTCCTATATATCCTGCTATAAACCCTGTAATTTGATTTTACCTTTCTCAGATAGTCTTCTGTCTCCTTAAAGGGAATATTATCTAAACTCTTGCCATCCCTTGAATATTCACTTTGGCAAAGCCACTTGCTGACATTTCCACTGCCAGCATTGTAGGAGGCCAAGACCAAGTCAAGATTGTCGTCGAATTCAGCCATTAGGATGTTTATATACCAGGCCCCAATTCTTATATTGGTATCCGGCTCAAAAAGGCTCTCCTCATCATAGTCCTCTATCTCCAGTACTTCACTAGCCCATTGACCAGTTTGCTGGCCAATTTGCATTAGGCCTCTGGCATTCTTCCTAGAAATGGCATTCCTGTCGTATTTGCTCTCCACATTGATGATAGAGGCTACTAGGTGAAAGTCAACTCCAAATTCAGTTGAATACCTTGCAATGGAATCCTCATATATCAGTGGGTAGCTTGTAGATATATAGAAAAGCCCCACGGACAGCAGCAAGATAAAAACTATAAGCACTATAATTGTTTTTTTAATTAGTTTTATTAGTCTAAACAAAAAACTACCCCTCCGAGCCTTGGATTAATTCATTTAATGCCCTATCCACCTGTAAGCCCAGGGATTGTAGATTTCCCCTATTGTCAATTATCCTGGAGGACCTGGGCCTTTTTTCCTCAATATCCATTTGGGATTCTATCTTCTTCAGCGCCTCTTCCCTTGCAATTCCATCTCTTTCCATCAATCTCTTGACTTGTGTATCCCTATCTGTATAGACTAGCCATATCTCATCAAAGCTAATCCCATGGTCTGCAAATAGGCCGTATACTTCAAATAGCAGGGGAATGTCTAGAAAGATTATCTTATTTGATTTCGATAGCTTCTCAATTTTGACTAGGGTCTCCCCCACTATATGGGGATGAAGAATGGCATTTAAATCCATTCTAGCCTGGGAACTGTTAAATATTAGCTTTCCCAAGGCCCCCCTATTTATAGATTTATCATCGTTTAATATGGAGGTCCCAAATTCTTGGATTATTTCATTATAGGCAGCCTTCCCTACTTGGACAAGTTCCCTAGAAATCTTGTCTGAATCAATCAGGGCATATCCTTTGCCTATTAGGATCCTGGAAACAGTCGATTTTCCAGTGGCTATACCCCCTGTCAGCCCAATTATCTTGGGCCTATTTTGTCTCATACCAGCTAGCACCTACTTCCAAATCCACCAAAAGTGGTATGTCCAATTTAATTGAGTTTTCCATTATATCCCTCAGGAGTTTCTTTACCTCTTCAATCTCATCCTCAGGGGCCTCTATAATCAATTCATCGTGGATTTGCAATATGAGTCTAGATTTGAGTCCCCTCTTTCTTAATTCACTAAAGACCCTAACCATGGCCATCTTAATTATATCGGCAGCAGATCCCTGTATTGGAGTATTCATAGCTATACGCTCTCCAAAAGATTTGATATTGAAATTCCTCGCCTGAAGCTCAGGCACATATCTCCTCCTGTGTAGTATGGTTTCCACATAGCCCTCTTTCTTCCCCAAATGGACTATGTTTTCCATATAGTCCTTGACCAGCCTATAGTTTGCCAGGTATTTGTCTATATACTCCTTGGCTTCTTTCCTAGTAATACTCAAATCTCTGGAAAGTCCATAGTCTGAAATCCCATATATAATCCCAAAATTCACGGCCTTGGCACTGGACCTCATATGGGAAGTCACATCCTCCAAGGCAACACCAAAGACCTCGGAAGCAGTTTTCCTGTGGATGTCCTCATTGTGGATAAAGGCATCCATCAGCTTGGGGTCCTTAGATATGTGGGCTAGTATCCTAAGCTCGATTTGGGAATAATCCGCATCTAAGAGGGAATAACCATCTTGGGCTATGAAGGCCCTACGGATTTTTCTCCCGTCCTCTGTCCTGACCGGAATATTTTGCAAATTTGGTTCTGTACTGCTGATCCTACCTGTTGAAGTTATGGTTTGATTGAAACTCGAATGAATCCTATTGGTATCCTTCTTGATTAAGGCCAATAAACCGTCAATATAGGTAGACTTCAGCTTAACTATCTGCCTGTACCTTAGGACCTTTCCTACCATTGGATGCATGTCCTTTAGCTTATCCAATACTTCAGCATCTGTAGAGTAACCAGTCTTTGTCTTCTTTATAATAGGAAGGGATAGCTTGTCAAAAAGTACCTCCCCCAATTGCTTTGGAGAATTTATATTAAAATCCATATCTGCTAGCCTGTATATTTCATTGGTTAGTTCTTCAATCTCCTTGTCGTATTCCTCTCCCAGTCGATTTAGTTCATCTACATCTATTTTAAATCCCAGGTATTCCATACTGGCCAGTACCTGGACCAGAGGCAGCTCTATTTCCCTATAGAGGCCCATCATCTCCTGCTCTTCAATAATAGCCTTCATCTTGTCTTCAATCCTGAATACTGTATCTAGGGAAAAGGACACCATTTCTCCCAACTCTTCCCGGGTCAATTGGCCGTAATTCCTTCGCCCCTTGCCCTTGCCCAGTAGTTCTACCTCGTCAATACCTGAACTGTTGAGATACTCCCTGCTTAGGCTGTTGATAGAGTAGTCACTTTGCGTGGGGTTGATTAGGTAGGCAGCTATCATGGAGTCAAATGTCACATTGTCTAGCTCAATACCCATTCTCATAAGGGCTATGAATTCTTTTTTTAGATTGTGCCCTATCTTTTCAATCTCCCCATCCTGAAATATAGGCCCGAAGCTGTCAATAAAACTAGTGGGGTTGTCAAAGAGAATTATGTCCGAAGGTTTATTTGGAGTCTTTATTCCCATACCTATTAAATTGCCTTCCATGTAGTTATCCTCTGAATTAATAGCCCTGAAGGCAAACTTCTTCTCGCTTTTTATCCTCTTAATTATATCATCATAGTCATGACCCTCTAATATTTTATATTCATTGACCTCTAGTTTTATATCCTCTCTTCCAGGGGAAATTCTCTTGAGCAAGCTATTGAATTCTAAGTCCTGATAAATTTGCCTCAGGTCATCCCATTTTGGCTCCCCTATTAGATAGTCCTCTATATTTATATCAAGGGGGACTGCTGTCACTATCTCCCCTAGTTTCCTGCTTAGAAATGCCAACTGCCTGTTCTCAGCTAAGTTTTCCTTTAACTTTTTGCCCCTTATGCTGTCAAGGTTATTGTAAATATTTTCAATTGTATCATATTCTTTGAGTAATTTTAATCCTGTTTTCTCTCCAATTCCTGGTACGCCTGGTATATTATCGGAGGCATCCCCCATTAATCCCTTTAAATCGATCAACTGCTGGGGACTAATTCCAAATTCATCTACTATCCTTTGCCTGTCGTATTCCTCAAGCTCTGTGATACCCTTTCTGGTAATTAGGACTCTAGTAGTATCTGTGGCTAGCTGGAGATAGTCCTTGTCCCCAGTAACTAGGAAGATATCGTAGTCATCTTGACCCTTTTTGGCGATGGCACCTGCTATATCATCTGCCTCATAGCCTGATAACTCCAAATACCTTATATTCATTGCATCTAAAATATCCTTCATGAGAGGAAACTGCTGGGCTAATTCCGAAGGAGTGGCTGACCTGTGGGCCTTATACTGATCATATTCCTTGTGCCTAAATGTTGGGCCCTTCTTGTCAAATACTATGCAGAGGTAGTGGGGCCCTATATCTTCCTGAACCTTATATAACATGGTTAAAAATCCATAGAGTCCATTGGTATATATACCCTCCTTGTTTGACAGCAAGGGCAGGGCGTAAAAGGCTCTATGCAGCAAGGAACTGCCATCTATGACCATTAATTTTTTTCTATCCATTTGAATAATCACTCCATTCTATTGTCCATACTTTTAAGTATACCTTAAAAGCTTTAATCAGTAAACAAAGGTGAAATAAAATTATTGATTTATTATTCTATTTGTGGTATTATTAGTTTATTGATTTTGCCGGTGTGTCGGAATTGGCAGACGACCTCGACTCAAAATCGAGTACTATAATGGTGTGTGGGTTCGAGTCCCACCACCGGCATTATTGAAAAACTGACTTAGGAAAACTCTCTTAGGTCGGTTTTTCTTCTTGCATCCATAGAATAAAAAAGAACCCTAGCATAGAGTTCCTCTTTACTTCGTTTCGATTTCTGCCAATGACAATTCTATAAGCCTTCTTACTACTGAAGTTATGTATTCCTTTTCTGATTCTGAAAACTCTACGATGCTTAGTGAGTATAGTAGGTTTTGAGCTATTAGTAGTAGATCCCTTATCATCTCTTCCTCCTAAACAAGATTTTCCTTATATATTAGTATTCTACATTAATTTAAAAAGTCCTTCTTTTATAAAAAAATATAAGAAAGTCAGCCTCTTCTCAAGCTGGTTTATGTAATTATATTGACCAAACCCTGACTCAGTCCCATGACAATGATTCCTGCAAGTAAGTTGCCAAGGAAAATGGCAGGCAAGGCCCACTTTAGTCTCATATCCATAAAGGCGGCGATTATGGAACCCGTCCATACCCCAGTTCCTGGAATTGGCAGAGCCACGAAAATAAATAGCCCCAGATACTTGTACCTTTGTATCTGTCTACTTTTTCTCATGGACTTGCTTATGAGATTGTTGACTGGCTTTCCCAGAAATCTACTATTTCTAAGAAATCTAAAAATCGGCCTGACTAAAAGCAAAATAAAGGGAACAGGTATCATACTGCCCATAAATGATAGGGCAAAGGAGTGAATAGGACCAAGTCCCAAGGATATGCCAATCGGAATAGCACCCCTTAACTCAATAACTGGAAGGGCTGCTGTAAGGATAACAGTTAGTTCAATTGAAATAAAATCTAAAATTGCAGCTATTATATTTGACATACACATCTCCCTTTAAAAATCAAGATGCCTGACCTTGTCCCCTATATTATCTCCTTTAAATATTCTAGAAATTCATCCCTTAGCTCTGGTCGTCTCAAGGCATACTCTACTGTTGCCTGAAGAAAACCTAGTTTGTCTCCAACATCATATCTTTTACCTTCAAATATATAGGCAAACATATCCTCCCTAGTAGCTAGAACTTTCAGAGCATCTGTAAGTTGTATCTCCCCACCCTTGCCAGGCCTAGTGTCCCTCAAAATATCAAAAATAGCAGGACTAATAATATATCTACCTAAAATAGCTATATTAGAGGGGGCCTCACCTATATTTGGCTTCTCTATCAGATCTCTTACAGAATAAAGGTTATCAGCCAACCTATCCCCTTCTACTATACCATATTTGTTTACATTAAAATCTGCTACCTCCTGAACTCCAAGTATACTAGCAGCATATTTGTCATAGGCCTCTATCATCTGCCCCAGGCATGGTCTCGAATCATTGTATACCACATCGTCGCCAAGTAATACTGCAAAGGGTTCATTTCCCACAAAGGTCCTAGCACAGTAGATGGCATGTCCAAGTCCCTTGGCCTCCTTTTGACGAATATAGTGGATATCTACCATATCTGAAATATCTCTAACTATTTTGAGCAATTCCTCATTCTTCTTCTTTTCCAATTCTAATTCCAATTCAACAGATTTATCAAAATGGTCTTCGATGGCCCTCTTGCTCTTGCCTGTAATGATTAAGATCTCCTCGATGCCAGAGGCGACTGCCTCTTCAATTATATATTGAATAGTAGGTTTATCTACTATTGGTAACATTTCCTTTGGCATAGCCTTGGTAGCAGGTAGAAATCTAGTGCCAAGACCTGCCGCAGGAATAACCGCCTTGCGAACCTTCATTAATATAACCCCCTATATCCATTATTAGTGTAAAGTTGCATCCTCTTCAGTCAACTCTTTATTGGCTGAAGAATAATATATTAGTAGTATTTCTATCATACAAATATTCTCTATTCTTGTCAAAGGGACAAGATAAATTGTCCACCTTATAGGGTGCATAATAGACCTATAGTTTTTTAGCTATAGGTCTATTATGTTTATAATATATATCTGAAGAATGTCTTATTTTATATTACCTGCTATTTCTTTTATTTCCTCTAGACTTAGGTCCGTATATTTTGCTACGAGTTCCATATCCAGACCATCTGCCAAAAGTTTTTTTGCCAATTCCCGGTCTCTTTGTTTTCTGCCTTCCTCTATGCCTATTACCTTACCTTCCTCTATGCCTATTACCTTACCTTCTTCTATGCCTACTACCTTACCCTCTTCTCTTCCTTCTCTTCTTGCATATTTTAATCTGGATACCATATCTAATCTAGCCTTTTCCCTTGCCTTGTAGGCCTCCCTCATCTTTTCATCTGCAGATATTTCTTGTAGTT